>URDZ01000018.1:0-23950 GCA_900546725.1 uncultured Collinsella sp.
GATAAACCTTATGCCCCGCCCCTCCGGAGCCACACGGGAGGCAGGTTAACTAATTCGAGCCCGGCATTCAGAAAAGTCAGTGCAGCAAAAAGGCGATGCGGATAGCGACATGGGCATGGTTTTCGTTGCGAGCACGGGTCCCCTGGGGAGCACCGTGCATTTTTGGGAGTTTTCAGCAGGCCGGGACAAATGCATACGCACCGGGCGCATCTAATTAGTCCCACGGTAGCCTTCGACCGGCGATTTGGGTCGGCAGACAGGCCTCGTCGAGACAAACAAGCATGCCTCGCGCCACGTCGGACCCCAAAATGACGTCGATCTCCGCAATGCTACCCGACTGCAGCGGCACCGGCAGAGCTCGCGGTGCTGAATACTCCGTTTTTTGCACGGCACGGGCGGGGGTACATCAGGATCAGGAAAAATATCCCAGCCTTTTTATGCAATCTGTAATGGGAAGTATGCAAAACACCAAGAGATAGCATTGCTGGTGTCCAAATTGAGCGCGCAGGGCAGCGGCGCGTCCGCCCTGCGCCCAAATCCAGCAGAGCGGGGACGCTCCTAACAAATCCTCACCGGCAAACAAACGCGGCTCGAGCGTTATCCCAAAATTGGCTGCCCGAGCCGCGCTTAACGGTACGGCATGAATACTTAGCGCTCGTAAATCAAGTTACCTGCCAGGTAGGTGGCCTGAACCTTGGTAGCCTGGAGCTCTTGTGGATCGACAGTGAGCGGGTTTTGGTCCAGGACTACAAGGTCGGCATACTTGCCGGGCTCCAAGCTGCCGAGGTTTTGCTCGTCACCCGCTGCATAGGCGCTGCCCAGGGTGTAGTTGCGCAGGGCTGTTGCTGCATCGATGCGCTCGCTCGGCAACCAGCCGCCCTCGGGCCAGTGGCTTTTGGGGTCCTGGCGCGTGATAGCCGTGTAGAGCACGTTCATGCTGGTAACAGCTGTGATAGGGCTGTCGGTACCGAAGGCTTGGCGAATGCCGCGCTGCTTATAGGTCGCAAACGGCCACATGATGCGGCTGCGCTCCAGGCCCAGATCGCGCTCGGGGCCGCCCGGGTCGAGTGTAATGTGACAGGGCTGGCTCGAGGCAACGACGTTAAGCTTGCGTAGACGATCGATGTCCTCGGGCAAGAGGTTCTCCAGATGCTCGAGCGTGTTATGACTGTGCTGGGGCAGGCCGTACAGTTCGGCGGCCTCCTCAAAGATATCGAGCGCGGCATGGATGGCACCGTCGCCGATGACGTGGATGCGCACGGTGTGGCCGCGCTCCGCGGCCGCCAGAACCAGCTTACGCATGCGCTCGGCAGGAACTGTCAGACGGCCTCGGTCGCCCGGGAAACGCGGGTTGGTATAGGGCTCGGTGAGATACGCCGTATGCTCGCTCGACACGCCGTCGAAGAACTGTTTAAAGCCTGGCGCCGAGAGCAGCGCGTTGTTCGCGTAACGTACCTGCAGCTCTTCCAAGCGCGATTGGTCATCCAGCAGCGTGGGAAACAAATGGGCTCGGATGCCCAACTTGCCGGCTGCCTGCAGTTTGTCGTAGACGTCGTCGCGGATAAAATCGCAGCCCGGCATGGGCATGAGCGACATATCGCATATCGAGGTGATGCCCTGCTCGGCCATCCGCCTCATTTGATCGGCGTAAGCGCTTGCGATGCGATCCTCGCCCAGCCACTCAAGGCAGCGCGGTAGCAGCTGCATGGCAGCCGCCTCGTGAGCAATGCCCGTGAGCTCGCCGTTTGCGTCCTTGTCGTAGCTGCCGCCTGCTGGTGGCTCGCTGTCGCGCGTGACGCCGAGTGCCTCGAGTGCGCGGCTGTTGAGCCAAAGCGTGTGTCCGTCGCCCGAATACATAACGCAGGGACGATCGGGGAATGCCGCATCGAGCGACGCCTTGGTAGGATGCTCGGGCGGGTCCCAACGGTAGTCGCGCCAGCCCTGCGTCACAACCCAAGCGTCGTCGGGCAGGTCCCGGGAAAACTCGAGCGCATGTTGCACCAGCGCCGCCTCGGACGTGCCCATATCCATGAGCATGTACGGCGAGGAGCCGACCGAGGTATGGAAGAAGTGCAGATGAGCGTCATGGAAACCGGGGCAGACAAACTGTTCGCCGTAGTCGATAACCGACGTGGCGGCAGAAGCGGCGGCGATCACGTCGTCGGGCGCACCGACTGCGACGATACGGTCGCCTGCGATGGCAATCGCCAGCTCGCGGGCGGTATCGATGCCGTCTTGCGCGGTAAAGACGTTCTTGGAACGGATAATCCGATCGATATGTTGCATGGGCATCCCCATCTCTGGCAGGAAATTCAACACCCCCGAGTGTACTCCCCCGCCCTTGCAACAAAACCCCAAGCGGCAAACGGCAACTTTACCAGCCCTAGCGGCAGGTGGCATACTGGAGAGAGCCTGTACGATTTTGCGATCAACCCAGCAAGGAGCAAATCGACCATGACGAAGACCAAGGCACAGCAGATTATGGCGGCGACCGAGGCTCGCGCGGCTGACGACGTCACCGCAGCCATCAAAGATATCGCTACCGAGTTTGAACCCTATATCATCAAGCAGCGCCGGCACTTCCATAAGCACCCGGAGCTGAGCCTTGCCGAGGAGCGCACGACCTCCGACATCGCCAACCAGCTCGACGCCATGAATATCCCCTACGAGCGTCCGCTCAAGACGGGCCTTGTGGCGACCCTTCGCGGCACCGCGCCCGACGCCTATCGCGAGGACGGCACGCCACGCCGCCGCATCCTGCTGCGCGCCGACATCGACGCCCTGCCCGTCACCGAACAGACCGGCGAGGAGTTCGCCAGCGTCAACGAGGGCTGCATGCACGCCTGCGGCCACGACTGCCATATCGCCATGATGCTCGGCACGCTGCAAATCCTGCGCCATATGACCGACGACATCCACGGCGAAGTCCGCATCGTCTTCCAGCCCAGCGAGGAAAACGGCCAGGGCGCCAAGCTCATGATCGGCACGGGTGTGCTCGACGGCGTCGATGGCGCCTACGCCGCGCACATCTGGAGTGAGGTCGACGCCGGCACCGTAAGCTGCGAGCCCGGCCGCGCATGGCCAATACCGACTGGTTCCGCATCGACGTCCGCGGCACCTCATGCCACGGCGCCATGCCCCAGCGCGGCCACGACGCCGTTATGGTTGCCGCCGAGATCGTCAACGCCCTGCAGACCATCGTTTCGCGCGAGATCAGCCCCTACGAGCCGGCTGTCATCACCGTCGGAGAGCTGCACGGCGGCACCGCGCGCAACGTTATCGCCGGCACGGCCTACCTCGCCGGCACGGTGCGCACCTACGGCGATTCGACCCACGAGGAAATGCCGGAGCTTATGCGACGCATCGTGGAGCATACCGCAGCAGCTCTGGGCGCCGAGGCAGAGCTCACCGACTACACCATCGCCAACTACAAGGTCGAAAACGACGCAGCTTCGAGCGAGCGCTGCCGTCAGGCCGTAATCAAGTGCCTGGGCCCCACCGGTCAAGGCCATTACCGTGGCACGCTTTCGGGCGAGGATTTTTCGGAGTACCTGCGCCGCGTGCCGGGCGTGCTCGCCTTTGTAGGTACACGTAACCCCAAAATTGGCGCCACGTACGCCCAACATTCCTGCTTCTACAAGATCGACGAGACCGTGCTGGCAAAGGGCTCCATGGTGGCCGCCCAGTATGCTATCGACTTTTTGGCCGAGCCCACGCAAGAGGAGCTCGACGGCCCCGCGATCACCGCGGTCGCCGAAACCAACCCCGATCTGGCCGCCAAGCTGCGCTCTGCCAAGGCCACGGCCGCTGAGGCGCGCGACGCCATGCACGATGCTCGCACCGCCCGCCATGCTGCAATCAAGGGCATCCACGATGCGCGGGCTGCCGCTCGCCACGAGGAAAAGCGCGACGAGTAGCCGTCACGCCCATCCATAACAGCCTGGCTAAAGCAAAGCGGGGGCGGACGTTATCTCAACGTTCGCCCCCGCTTATGTGTCGACCGTTTTTCTAGCGCGTCCTCCGTCACGCCAGGTAAGAGCGAAGGATGGTGAGCCAGCGTGGGGGTTCGAGGTGGATGATATCGTCGGGAACTCCGGCGGGCGCATAGCCGCCAAAGAGCAGACCGGCATCTGCCGGATTGATGAGGCGCACGATCCATACGACGACGACCAGCACGCACAACACGGTGACCGCAATGTCGATACCACGCTTTAGCTTGCTCGATGCCACCTCCTCGCGCACGAACGCGAGCACAAACGCAATCGGCACCACCCAAAACAGCGGATGGTAGGCAAAGGCAGCCGCATAATCGAGGCGCAGCGCCGCCAGCCACGCCCTCGTCATACCGCATCCCGGACAAGGAATGCCCGTCATCAATCGAAAAATGCAGCCAATGTCGAGCAGGTAGAGCGCGAGCCAGGCGACAAAGAGCGCGCCGGTGCAAAAAAGGGCGCGGCGAAGGAGCTCTGCCGTGCCCCTATGTCCCTGGGAGCTGTTCACGCCGCCCTTATTGTTAGGCACGAGCGCCAAGGCGAGTGTTGTAAGCCGTTGCCATGGCATTGGTATTATTGATGACGATGTTCATAGCGAAGATGGGACCAAGGCCGCACAGGAGCGCGCCGAAGATCTGCCACAGAAGAACGGTGGTGCCGTTTTCCTGGAACACCAGGCCGTAGCGAGGAGCGTTGGCCTGCAGGCGGTTGCCAATCTTGTAATACCAGTAGTACGCGTAGAAGCCGCAGGTCACAAACGATAGAAGGATGAATTCCGCCAGACCCGGCGTGTAATCGCCGTCATCCTGACACAACGTGTTGACGTCGCGTGCCAAGCAATACAGGAAGTAGAACGAATAGATACCGCAGGTCACAAGAGAGAGCAGCAGCCAGCCGATCAGGCTGCGGTCAGCCTTAATGGGGCCATAGCCCATCGGAGCGGATGCGGACTGTTGGGCGTATTGACCGGTGTACTGCTGCTGAGGCTGGGGCGCGGGCTGAATAGCCTGGGCCGGAGCGGGCTGGGGCTGCGGGGCCGCAGCGGCAGAAGCGGCACCAACGGCGGATCCGCAAACAGGGCAGAATTTGGCATCATCCGAAATGGGAGAACCACAAGTGGGACAGAACATGAGCCTCTCCTTTTCCTAAGGCGTCGCACGCCTTCAAACCTTACACGTCTACGTTCTCAACAATAGCCGCGACGTTGTTGCGCAACATTGACCAATTTCCGAGAAATTTTGCTGCAACCGTTTTCCCAGGCATTTTCTTGCTTTCGCAGTAGAAAAAGGCACCCCGGGCTCAGTTGCCCAGGGCACCTCGACCGGCTATTCGGTTTGATTGTTTTCGGCAGCAGGATTATCGCCCGGCTCATCCGCCGGCGTGGCAACGGCATCCCAATCGGGCTCCGCAGGCGTCGCCTCGGACGCCGGTGCGGGGACAGGAGCAGGTGCCGGGGCAGGGGCAGGCGCGGGTGCCGGGGCAGGCGCAGCACCAGTGGCTGCCGTGGGATTGAATCCCGCAGGAGCAGGCTTCTTCTCACCCGGGAGCACAAAAGTCAAAACGTCGTCCTTGTCCTCATCGGCCCATTCGCTTGCATAACGTGCAGCCCAATAGCCAACGGCACGGTGCTTGAGCATCTTGCCAAAGACCGTAAGGAACACCGTGACGAATGCAATCAGCACCAGGAACAATACGAGCGTGACACCACCGGCGGTAACAATCGCCTCGATACCCGTGGGGCGATAGTAATAGCCGTACGCGCCAATTCCGGCGATGGCACCAAAGACAGCTGTCAAGATCCACGTAATGGCGTTGGAAACCAGGCCCGTCAAAACTCGGGAAGGAACGAAGCACAGAACAGCTTGGTCTTGTTGTGCTTAAACGCCGCCCAGACCTTATCGAGCGAAAACGCGCTCTCGACACGCCCGGTCACCGCAAAGTGCATCACGGCGATGTCGGCGAACATCTTAAAGAAGACACCCAGAATCGCCGAGGCAATTAGCGCCAGGACAAGCAGGCCGAGCGAACCGAACAGCGCAGCCTCGAGTGCATAGGAGCCGTAATAAGAATACGAGCCCGCGGCGCCAATTACCACGCCCTCCACCAGCGAAAGCACTACACCGATAACGGGAATGGCAGCGATAACCTCGAGCACGACCGAAATAACGCTCGAAAAGACTCCGAGACCAAACGACGTGGAACGCATGAGTGGACGGTCCATGCCGTCATCGACCTTGAGCGAAAGATCACGGCCCCACTCGATACCAAAGCCGGAACCACACACACTCGCAATGCAAGCTGCCAAAAAGCCGATGGCAGCCGCAATGCCGCCAATAACGGGAATAAACAACACGAGCACCGACACAACGCAAATCAGCGCCGGCAAAAACGCGATTTGGCATACACGCTGAAGCACGCCCGGAGTCTTGGTCATATCTTGGAACGCCTGAGCCACACAGCCCTTTGGCGCATTCGCCACGGGCGGTTGCGGAACAAACTGCTGGGGCTGAGGCTGTCCCTGGGGAGCGGGGCCAGAGGCACCGGCATTAGGAGCACCACACACGCCGCAGAACTTGTCGTTATCGCCCATGGGGGCGCCACACTGCGAGCAGAACATAGAATCATCCCTTCGTATCTTGAACGAATCACTTGGATCGCAAACGATGTCTTTAGCATCATTATTGCCCAATGTGGGGTCAAATACTCAAAGATGACCGATTTGCAAGGTACGCGGCGCCAGCAGGCGGTTCGTTGAATACGTCCGCGCTAGTTCGTTCCGCGGAAGCCCTTGCCGACGATCTCGGAGCTGTCGACGATCGTGATAAAGGCACCCGGATCGACTTCGCGCGCATAGCGGCGTAGTTGCACGGCCTCGCGACGGCTCAGCACGCTCATGATCACCGTCACGCACTTGCCCGAGAAGGCACCGTAGCCGCGACTGATGGTCGCTGTGCGGTTGAGATGCTTGACGATAAACTCCTCGACTTTGCGCGGCTCGGAGCAAATGACCGTGCAGACTTTGCGCAGGTGAATGCTCTCAATGGCTTTGTCGACCACAAGCGTCTTGGCAAACAGGCCGAGCGCGCAGTACAGACCGACACGCGGGCCATACAAAAAGGCCGCGATGGCCACGATGCCGATATCAACCAACAGCAGCGCGCGGCCAATCTCGAGCGTCGTGCGGCGCTTGAGGATCATGGCAAGAATGTCCGTGCCGCCCGTCGAGGCGCCAATATCAAAGACAATAGCGCTGCCGAGCGCCGGCAAGATGACGGCAAAGCACAGGTCGAGCCACATATCACCCGTCAGAGAGACATCGGTCGGAATAAAAAGCTCAAACAGCGAAACATAGGCCGAAAGCGCAAACGAGGCGAAGACGCTCCACAGGATTGCCTTGCGCTCCAAAAAGATAAAGCCCAAGACGACGAGAACCGCGTTGATAATCCACATAAAAACGCCGACGGGCAGGGTCGGGAACAGCGTGGACAGAATGACCGACACGCCCGAGGTGCCGCCAAAAGCAAAGTGATTAGGGGTTTTAAACGCAACGATGGCGAAGGCCGTAAGAATCAGGCCCAGATTGAGCTCGGCAAAAAAGCGCGGGAAGCCCGGCTCCTGGCTGCGCTTTTGACCGACACGCTCGCCGCGCTCGATATCGGTGCGATCAACCACGCGCTCCATCGGCACCACGGGAGGACGATGCACCTCCTCGGCAGCACGCGATGCCGCCTCTGCCGCGGCGGCCTCAATCGCCCATGCCTTGCTTTCTGTTTCGTGCTCGTCGGCCATTACGGCAACCCCTCGTTAACAATTTGGAAACAATGCGCCCATTAGGGTAACGCGGAACGCGACGATTGCAACCCCTAGTTAGACGAGCGGTATGCCCACATCGGGGGGCATACAAATAACGGCCGGCCACGCTTTTGCTTGCGCGGTCGGCCGTTTAACGTTTTCGCAGATAAAGCCTGCCAAAACAAACCTGTCCCTTTTTGGAAGGTTACTCGTGCTGGCTGGTGCGGTGCTCGTACTCCTCGGGGGTGATGACGTCCTCGATGCGCAGGTTGACGCCCGCCACCTCAAGGCCGGTCATCGCGGCAAGGCGCTCGGTGACACGTGCCTTGACATCGTCGAAGATCGCGGGCGCATAGGCGCCGTACTCGATAATGACGGAGATGTTGACGACCACGCGATTATCATCGGTGACCTCAACCGTCACGCCCTTGGTCAGATTCTCGGCACCAAACTGCTCCTGCACAAAGTGCATAAGGTTACCCTTCATGCCCAGGACGTGCGGCACCTCGCGGGTGGCCATGGCGACGATCTTCTCGATCACACCGTTGGAATAGGTCAGCGAGTCCTCGGACTCGTCCGCTTCCTCGTCCGCCTCCTCGTCGTCCTCATCAGCATCGGACTCGGCCTCGACGAGCGCCTCGTCCTCGAGCGTCACATCCTCGGCCTCGGCAGCGACGGTCTCGTCTGCCTCGAGCTCGGTATCGGCTACATCGACCTTCGTATTAAAAGCCATGGTTCCTCCTTATGCCTGCCGCAGATGCGACAGTCGAATACATATTAGCGGCCGCTAAACAGACGGCCGAAGAAGTTGACGATCCCGTTCTCGCCGTCGCGAATTTGGCCGATCACGGCGCCGATCAGCACGAAGAATGCAATGACGAGCGTGTCCCACAGGCCGAGCGTGAGCACCAACACGGCGAGGACAAAGCCGGCGACGGCACCGAGCGTGGTGTTGGGATGACGCACAGCATAGCTCCAGATGGCAGCGCCCGTACCCTTGATGAGACCCATAGCCTCGTCAAAATCCGCGGCTGCCGCGTCTTGTAACTCGGCTGCCTCTGCTTTGGAATCAACAGGTTCGCTCGCCGGCGCAGCGCTCTGGTCAATCGTCAGGCGCGGCGTACGAGCGGTCTTATCTTGATTGGTATCACTCACCGGAAACCTCCACGGTCTGGACGGTAGTCTTGGACGGCAAAAAACGGACGCGCGTGGTCGTACCCGGCGTGCCGAGCATGGTGTCGCAAGCTTCTTCGATGCGCTGCTGCATCGCAGTAGCCAGAGATGCCACGTCCTTATCGTCAAGCGCGATAGCCTCGACCTTAAATCGGACGCGCGAATCGTCGGGGCCTTGGACGCGGGCCTCGACATGCTCGACCATCACGCGGTCGTCGCGCTCGGCAGCAGCCCTGGCACACGAAGAAAGCGCCGCAAGGGTAACCTCGATATTGCGCTCCCCCGCCGGATGCACACAGGACGGCTCGCGACGGGCAAACATCAGGCGGAAGAAGCTTACCAGCACGCCGATCGCCACAACTCCGCCGCATGCCGTCACGACAATGCGCGGCATGGGGTCGCGCATCAGCAGCATAAAGCGATACGTATACGGCCCCCAAAACTGGCAGACAAGCGTACCCAGCGCCACGATGGCGGTGGCAAGATACACAATCGCTAGGGCTCGTTTGAGTACGCGCACGTAGCGCTCCCTTCAAATCTCGGCTCTCGAAATGCAAAACGGTTCGCATCATTATAAAAGAGCCGGGTCCGGTGCTCTACGCACGCGGATCCGGCTCATCTATTCCACGAGGCTTGCATGCTCGCTTCATTATGCCCAGATATGCACGGCTTAACCCGTGCGGGCGCTACTCCTCCTCGAGGGCAGCGATGACCTCGTCGGTCATGTCCATGGTGCTGTAAACATCCTGGACGTCGTCGAGCTCCTCAAGACGGTCGATGAGGCGCTGAACCTTCTTGGCGTCGGCGCCGGAGACCTCGGTCGGGGTGGTCGGGACCATGGTGGTCTCGGAGCCCTTGACCTGGACGCCCTGCTCCTCGAGTGCCTTGGAGACAGCCATGACCTCGTTGGCAGTAGTCCAGACGATCCACTCCTCGCCGGCGTCCTCGTAGTCCTCGCCACCGGCCTCGGCGATGGCCATCATGAACTCATCCTCGTCACCGGCAGCACCGTTGGCGATCATGGTCTCCTTCTTGGCGTTCTCGTCCAGGATCTCCTTGGCGACGACGATCTGGCCCTTACGCTCAAACTGGAAGGCGACGGAGCCGGAGGTGCCCAGGTTGCCACCAGCGTGGGAGAAGGCGGAACGGACATCAGCGGCAGTACGGTTGCGGTTGTCGGTCAGGCAATCGACGTAGACGGCGACACCGGCGGGACCGTAGCCCTCGTACACGATGTTCTCGTAGACGGCGGCGTCAGCACCCGAACCAAAAGCCTTGTCGATAGCGGACTTGATCTTGTCCTTAGGCATGGACTGAGCCTTGGCCTTGGCAACGGCAGCGGCGAGGCTGGCGTTGTTCTCGGGCAGCGGGTCACCGCCGAGACGGGCAGCAACGGTGATGTTGCGGCTGAGCTTGGAGAAGAGGGCGGAACGCTTGGCGTCCTGCGCGCCCTTACGATGCTTGGTTGTGGCCCACTTAGAGTGTCCGGACATACGTGTCTCCTATCGGTTTCGACCTAAAGCCCAGCGCAGATGCTCGGGCAATATAAACAAACGTCGTTATGATATACCTACTGGCCTGCGAGATAAACCCCAAAATGAAGGCGTCGTGATGATGTCCCCTTTGGTGCAAAAAAACCTGGCCCTCAATGCACCAAATTAGAACCAGAAGAAGTCGCTGCGGGTGACGGTGGCGCCGATGGCGAAGGGCATGCAGGCGATGACCGGATACAGGTAGCGCATGTAAGTCGAGCCGTTGCACGGGCCAATCAGGCACACAGCGAGCACGCCCAACAGCGGCACCCAGATCGCCAGCGCACGCCATGAATGACGACGCAGCAAGTAGACCACCACGGCGATCATGATCCACACGTAGGTGGCCGAGCTCATGGTGAGCGAGATAAAGGGAACACGCTGCACCGCCACACGGTACAAATTGATCAGGTGGTCGCACCAGCGCACCACGTTGCTGTCAACCGGATGGAAGTCGAAGTACTTGAGGTTGTCGGGACGCGCCATGATCTCGGCACTACGCGCCGTGCTGTAGACCCAGGCATCGCGCGCGCTCGGATAAAAATAACCGTAGTAGTTATTGATGAGCGCCGAGATATAGCACTCGGGATCCTTTTTGAACATCTGGGCCCACACCTCAAAATAGGCATCGATGTCCTCCTGCGAGGCGTACTCGTTAAAGCAGTTCTTGACGGCATCGGACTTGTCGGGGTTGTAGCGGCGGCCCAGGTTCTCGTACTTGAGTACGCGATCGATCACGGCACGCTCTTCGTCGGTCACCGAACCGTCGCAAGGAGCCTCCACGATGGTGCCGTCCTCCTTAACCGTGGGGTTAACGCCCGAGTTGAGGCCGTCGTGCTTTTGGACGAAACGAGCCGTCTGCTGGAACGGAATCGAGAGGATTTCGCGCTTGGAACCAGGCGTGATATCGTGCGCCGGCATAAAGACCTTGGTGAAGTACATATTAGAGGCAAGGCAGAGCGCGAGCACCGCGAGAACGCCAACCCAGCGGAAACGCGGGATGGCGCCCGAAGGCGCAGCACCAGTCTGCTTGGCTGCACGACGAGCCACATGCACGTCCCATACGCAAAACGCCGCCGCGATTACGCATGCCGCCAGGGGAAACACCAGGCCGCCGTTGCGCAGAAATGTGGAACCCATGGCGCCCAGAGCGAGCAGCAGCCAGTCGTGGCACGCAAAGAGCACGGGGGCTTTCTCGCCCGCTCGCTCGGCATTGGCATCACGACGGGGCAAGCCACATGCCACGAGCTTGACGGTCTGTACCAGCAGCACCAAGAACGCGTCGGCAAAGAGCACGTCTTTGGTGAGCAACGCCGCGTAGTTAGAGAACATCGGCATAAACGCAAAGAACAGCAGGATCGCACCGCGAACCGGCAGACTCACGCCCAGTTTGCGCAGCGACGAAATGGAATAGGCCATGCAGGCAGCCGTGATGACGAACTGAGCACAGGTATAGATGGCAAGACCTGCGTTGGCACTGTTGAACAGTGAAAGCCCCAGCTGGACGCACGAGCCGATAATGGCCGTGTGCACTACGGGATGATGCCCGTTGAGCAGCACGTTGGGGTTGAGTAGGCGCAGGTAGTCGCTCGTGCCGTTGGGATAGTTGAACCACTGGCGAATCTGCGCGCCCGTATCTCCCATAAAAAGGCCGGGCAGCGAAGCGATGAGCGTGGGCGTCCAGGCGATCATAAGCACCAGGAAGGGCCCGGCAAAGGGATGGACCGAGAGCACGGCGTGAGTCACACGCCATACGCGGCCAAAGTGCGCTTCGGAAAACGGGATGCGTCGGGAGCTCAGCCAATCTAGACACTCAAAGGCAAGGTAGAAGGCAACGATCGCCAGGAGCATCCAGCCCGCGCCGCCAATCCAGGCGCAGATGATACGGGCTTTGTCGCCAAGGACAATCTCGGCCGAGTCGGTGAGGTCGTAGCTGCGGCCGAACACCATGCAGATGGCGAAGAACAGCGACGGCAGAATGATCGATGGACGCCAGGTGTCGCCACGACCAAAGAACACGTAGCGAAACGGCAGAGTGAGCAAGCAGGCAAGCGCAAGCAGCATGACCGCGTCGGTATGGCCGGCAAACGAGAGGAGCACCTCGTAGCACACGTACAGCATGCCCGAGGCTTTGGGGTCAATCGCCAAGACTGCGTTGCTCGACACCGGGGCGGGATCGATGGAAAACGCCGTGGTCGCCAACAGCGCGAGCAAAAATGCGATGAGCGTCTGCTTGGCGGGGTAGCGCTTAAACCAGACGATGCGGGCAGCGTCGCGCGCAGCCGTTGTGGAGAGATCGGAATCCTTCACAGTCCAAAGAGCCTTTCTAGAAACCTGCAAAAAAGGGACAGGTTTATTTTGGCAGGTTTTATCTGGGGAAACGTTACTGTTCTGTCATCGTTGCCCAGCGAACCACCACAAAGGTGCCTGTCCCCTTTGTGGTGGTTAGGCGTCGAGGTAGATGCGCTGGGGTTGGTTGCGACGACGAGCAAAGATGATGAGCGCCAGGCCCGCGATTACGAGCGGCAGGCTCAGCAGCTGACCCATGGTGATGACGCCGCCCAGCAGATAGCCCAGCTGCGCATCGGGCACACGCACAAACTCAATCAAAAAGCGAACGATGCCGTAACCCATCACAAAGACGCCCATAAACGCGCCTTGGGGCAGTAGCGGCTTTTTGCGGCTGAGCACCTGCAGAATGCAAAAGAGCACAATACCCTCGAGGAATGCCTCGTAGAGCTGGGAGGGATGGCGCGGCATATCGCCCGCGGTGCCGCCAAAGATCACGCCCCAGGGCAGATCGGTCGGCTTGCCCCACAGCTCGCCGTTGACAAAGTTGGCGCAGCGTCCCAGACATAAGGCCAGCGGCGCGCCTATGACGGCAAGGTCTGCCAAAGTCCATGCATCGAGCTTATACATGCGGCACACAATGATGCCACCGATAATGCCGCCCACCAAACCGCCATGGAAGCTCATGCCGCCCTCGTTGGTGGCAAAGATCTCGAGCGGATGCGCCCAGTAGTAGCCGTCGCCGTAAAAGACGACGTAAAACAGGCGCGCACCGATAATGAGGCCAAAGACCACGCCGACCACGACACTCGTCAGGTCGTCAATCGTGATGTTAAAGCCCCAGCGACGCTGTGTGCGGTACATGACGACCGCCGTGAGCAGAGCGCCGACCACGTAGGCCAGGCCGTACCAGTAGATGGTGATGGGGCCCGCCGCGATCGCGACGGGATCAAGCATATGGTAGAGGTCGTTGAGCATATCGATCCCCCTGCTCCCTACATACAAATGCGGCCGCGGGCCTTACGCTCGCAGCCGCATATTTGGACGTAACGTCTATGCGGAGCGTACCGTCCGCAGCTTTCGCATCTTAGAACGGCGCGTACTCGTCGTACAGGTCCTCGGCCTCGCCGGAAGCATTGACCTGCTCGACGCGGGTAACGCCGGGCACATGCTCCTTCAGGATGCGCTCGATACCCATGGAAAGGGTTAGCGAGCTCATGGGACAGCCGGCGCAGGCGCCCTGCAGTTCCAGCTTGACGACGCCCTCGTCGTCGACGCCCACATACTCCATATCGCCGCCGTCGGCCTGCAGGTTGGGGCGAATCTCTTCAAGAACCTTCTTAAGCAGCTCTTCGTTAACAGCCACAGGGGCTCCTTTCTCACAACAACGCGGGCACGCCCGCGGACAGAAGCTATGTTACTACAGCCATGTACCCGCTCACGAGCCGTCCATGCGCGCAGACGCGACTTTCACGAGTAGTCAATTTGGGACGGGGCTCTTTTGGCTGTTTTACCGCCAGCTGGCGTTGGCACGCGCTACTGCTGAGCTTGTCCCCCGGTACCAATCTGAACATCGACGATGACCTGGCGGTAGCTGATGCCGCAGGAGTCGAGAATGCGGCGGCTGATACGGCCGTCGTCGGTATCGGCATACTTGTTGTCCAGGTAGACGACCTCGCCCACGCCCACCTGCGCCAGGATCTTGGCGCAGTCGTGGCACGGGAACAGCGTGACGTAGACCGTGGAACCCTCAAGGTCTTTGAGCGAGCCGCGGTAGTTGAGCACGGCGTTGGCCTCGGCATGCACCACGTAGTTGTGCTTATCCTGCAACGGGTCGTCGCTCGTGCCCCACGGGAAAAAGTCGTCGTTGAGTGCCGAGGGCGTACCGTTGTAGCCCACCGAAAGGATGCGGTGGTTGGTGTTGGCGATGCACGCGCCCACCTGCGTGTTGGGGTCCTTACTGCGGCGCTGCGCGGCGATGGCCACGCTCATAAAGAACTCATCCCAGCTAATAACGTCGCGGCGCTTGCCCGACGCGGTTTGATGAAGATCGTCCGACATGGCAGACACCTCCGAAATCGCAATAGTTTGACCCATTGTAGCAGGTGAAAGGTAGGGGCGCTTATCCCA
The DNA here is from genome assembly GCA_900546725.1 of uncultured Collinsella sp. Classification (GTDB taxonomy): domain Bacteria; phylum Actinomycetota; class Coriobacteriia; order Coriobacteriales; family Coriobacteriaceae; genus Collinsella. Next base: position 14,909 of record URDZ01000018.1, read on the forward strand.
CCAGCCCCCGTCCTACGCGCGTCGGGGCTTTTGGTTGATGTGGTAGAGCTCGGCGAGACCCCGCAACGTCAGCGCATCGTCGACCGTCAGGCTATGGCCAACCAACGCCGCAAGCGCCTCGGCATCGTCGCCGGTAATGACGATGGGCACATCGCCCTCCCCCGCGGCCTTGGTCGCGCGCATCTCGGCGAGCACCATGTCGAGCATGCCGTCGATGCGGGCCACCTCGCCCAGAACCACGCCCGAGCGCATGGCCTCGCGCGTGTTGCGACCGATGACGCGCGCCGGTGCCGAGGGCTCGACCTGCGGCAGGCGCGCCGCAGCGGCCGAAAGCGAGCGGGCGCCAAGTGCCAGGCCCGGCGCGATGACGCCGCCGACAAAGGTTCCGTGCGTATCGATGACCTCGATATTGGTCGTAGTGCCTAGGTCGATCACAATGCACGGAGAGCCGTAGACGGCGCGTGCCGCCACAGCGTCGGCGATGCGGTCGGGGCCGATCTCGGCCGGATCGTCGTAGTGCACGGGCATGCCGGTCTTAAGTCCCGGTCCCACCGTGAGCACGCGTCCCGTGCAGGTGCGGGAAAGCGCCGCCTTCCACGGGCGCTCGAGCGCCGGCACCACGCAGCTCAGCACTGCCGCCGTGGGCACGAGCGCGCCGGGCATGCCCGCATCGGCCGCCAGCGCGGCCATGACTTGAGCGAGACGCATACGCGCTTCGTCGGCCGTAATGCTCGATGGCGTCGTGATCTCGCACGTCGCAAGCGGGCATTCCTGCGCCGCGGCCGAATCCTCGGCAAACAGACCAAAGCGAATGAACGTGTTGCCCACGTCGACCGTCAATATATATGCGCACCCATTAAGCATCGTCGGCGCTCCTTTCGTCTGCCCAGCAGTATATCGCCTACCTAAACCAGTCATCCCAAAATGACTAGCTTACGGCTATACTGGTGCGCGGTCGCGCGCGAGCTCACGCGGCGGCCCTTGGTAACCCGACTTCCCGCGCCGTATCCGTAACGGCGCTCCCGGGGGAAGCGGATATACGCAAAGGAGTTCTATATGAGCAATCCCTCGAACCGCGCTTCGATGCGCGGGCAACTCACGCTGCGCGGTGTCGTCATCGGCGTCCTTGGCTGCGTGATCATCACGGCAAGCTCGGCCTACACCGCCCTCAAGATGGGCGCACTCCCCTGGCCGATCGTCTTCGCTGCCGTCATCTCGCTGTTCTTCCTTAAGCTCATGGGCAATGCCAGCCTCAACGAGGCCAACGTCACCCACACCATCATGTCCGCGGGCGCCATGGTCGCCGGCGGCCTGGCGTTTACCATCCCGGGCGCCTGGATGCTGGGCTATGCCGACCAGATCAGCTGGCTCGACATGTTTATCGTGGCACTCGCCGGCACTATCCTGGGCCTGCTGGCCACGGCACTCATCCACCGTCACTTTATCGTGGACGCCGCGCTTGAGTTCCCCACCGGCAACGCCGCAGCTCAGACCCTGCGCGCGACCGAGGCCGGCGGCAAGACCGGCAAGCAGCTCTTTGGCTCCATGGCCATCGCCGGCATCTACAGCGTGCTTCGCGACGCTCTGGGCGTGGTGCCCAGCATGCTGTGCGCGCTCAATATCCCCGGCGTGACCTTTGCCATCTATAACTCGCCCATGCTGCTCTCCGTCGGCTTCCTCGTGGGCTTCGCCCCCGTCGCGTTCTGGTTTGCCGGCGCGCTGCTGGGCAATTTTGGCATCATCGTGGGCGGCACCGCTGCCGGTCTATTCGACGTTGTGACTGCGCAGGGCATTGTTAAGTCCCTGGGTATGGGCCTTATGATGGGCTTTGGCGTCGCCGTCGTCCTCAAGGACATCCTGCCGCAGGTCGCCGGCATCGTCCGCGGTCTTGCCGCCGACAGCTCCACCGACACCGACGAGCAGTCGCTCATCTCGGGCTCCCTTAAGCTCGACGCCGGTATCATCGGCCTGGGCGCTGCCGCCATCGCCGTGATCATCGCCATCGTGCTCGACCTTGGCCCCGTTCCGGCCGTCATCGTCACGCTGTTCACCTTTGTCACCACCATCATGAGCGCACAGAGCTGCGGCCAGACGGGCATCGACCCCATGGAGATCTTTGGCCTCATCGTCATGCTCATCGTGGCTGCCTTCGCTCAGATCGCTCAGGTCAAGCTGTTCTTTATCGCTGGCATCGTAGCCGTGGCGTGCGGCCTTGCGGGCGACGTCATGAACGACTTTAAGGCCGGCGCCGTGCTGGGCACCAACCCGCGTGCGCAGTGGATCGGCCAAGCCATCGGCGGCATCGTAGGCGCCCTGGTCGCCGCCGCCGTCATGGTCGCGCTCGTCACCGCCTATGGCCCGGACGCCTTTGGCCCCGACAAGAGCTTTGTTGCCGCGCAGGCAAGCGTGGTCGCCACCATGGTCTCGGGCATCCCGAGCGTGCCGTGGTTCGTTGGCGGCTTTATCGCCGGCATCGTCATGTACTGGCTCGGCATTCCGGCCATGATGATTGGCCTGGGCGTGTACCTGCCGTTCTACATGTCACTCACGGCATTCCTGGGCTCCTGCGTCAAGCTCGCCTACGACAAGTGGTCCGCCCACCGCGACGCCACCGCCGGTCTTTCTGACGAGGAGAGGGCTGCCAAGGACGCCGCCTTCCAGGAACAGGGGCTGGTTGTCGCCAGCGGCCTGCTCGGCGGCGAGTCCATCGTCGGCGTTATCCTGGCGTTTGTCTCCGTGGGCTTAAGCCTGCTGGGCTAAGCTGAGCAGCTGCTCGACAGCAACCATATTGCCTACGATTTGCCCGGTCGGTAGCTTTCGCGGCTACCGCCCGGGCTTTTTGATATCGAAACAAAGAAAGGCCAGCGCGCTGCGTTTAACAGCGCGCCGGCCTTATCGGTTAAGCTATCGAAGCGTTCCTGCTCTGAACCGAAGTTCGTTGCAGAATCTACGCTCGAAACGCTACATCTGCTTGCGACGACGATCGCCCAGCGTCACGCCCGCAGCCACGAGCGTAATACCGCCGATGACGAACACCTCGCCCGCAAGAGCGGAGTCATCACCGGTCTGGGCGAGTGCAGCGTCCGCAGCCTTCTTCTTGGCGACAGGAGCCTTTGCAGCAGCCTGCGCAACCTGAGGCTTGGCCTGCGGCTCGGCCTTGGGATGATACTTGTCGTACTCGGCCTGCGCAGCAGCCAGGGCATCCTTGGCATCTCCGAGCTCGGCAAGCGCGGCGGCATAGGCGTCGTTGGCATCGGACAGCTTGGCATCGGCATCGCTCAGAGCAGCCTTGAGGCCAGCGGCGGCATCGACGGCGGCCTTATAGCGAGCGTAGGCAGTGTTCAGCTTGACCAGCTTCTCGTTGCCCGTCGTGCCCGCGGCAAGGGATGCCTTGTGGTCGACAGCCTCAAGATCGGCCTTGAGCGCCTCGTCGTTGGCAAGCTCGGCCTTGGCCTCGACGATCTCGAAGGTCGCATCGACGACGGCTTCGTTGGCGGCCTCGAGCTGCTTCTGGGCATCGGCGACACCGGCGACGGCGGCGTCATAGGCGGCCTTGGCGTCGTCGACCGCCTTCTGGGCTCCAGCGAAGCGCTCGAAGGCCTTGTTTGCGCCGGCCAGTTCGCCCTCGGCAGCCTTGGCCTTCGCCTGTGCGTCGGACAGGGTCTGCGTCTTGGCGGCAACTGCCTGCTTGGCGCCCGAAAGAGCGGTCGCGGCGTGCACATCTGCGGCCTGAGCCTTGTCAACGCCAGCCTGGGCAGTGTCGTCGGCCTTCTTGGCATCGTTAAGCGTGCCCTGCTTGTTCGCAAGATCCGTCTTGGCGGCATCGCACTTGGCGGCAAGGTCCTTGACCGAAGCGGTAGCGTTGTCATACGCCTCGTTGGCCTGATCGGACTTTACCTTGGCGGCGTCGTAGGCGCTCTGAGCATTCAGTTTACGAGTCGACGCCTTAGAGGCGTTCGTCTGGCAATCGGCGAGCGTCGCGTTGGCCTTGTCGAGAGCAGTCTGCGCAGTGGCAGCCTCGGCCTTAGCAGTATTGAGGTTCTGCTGAAGAGCGTCAATGTCAATACCAGAAGCATCGAGCTCGCTCTTGGCAGCATCATAGGCACCCTTGGCGGTTGCAGTGGCAGCCTGAGCGCTCTCGTACTCGCCCTTGGCAGTATTCATGCTCGTGTCGGCAGCTTTAAAGGCCTCTTGAGCGTCATACTGCTTGTTGAGTGCAGCGTTATAGGCAGCGCTAGCAGTTCCAAACTTTTTCTGTGCTTCGGTAAGCTTGCTCTGAAGCTCCTTGAGCTGTTGCTTTTGCGCCTGGGTGCCGCCGGCGCTATAAGCAGAATCGATATAGTCGTTCAGGAGCTTCTTGAACTCGGAGACCGTGAAATCGGCCTGAGTGTCATCAGCGCTGTAATCGAATACGGTTACCTCGGAATCGGTATTCTTTCCGCTACCGGTTGCAATACCGATGGCTTCCGCAGCGGCATCGATGATGTTGAGATAATGCCCACACTCTTGATAGATGCTGTTGTAGTTCTGGGAGATATAATAGGCATCATATCGGTGGCTGCCGAGTTCGTCGCCATACTGCGCGACGTACTTATCGAATGCCTCCTTCTCTTGGGTGTAGAGGCCGGTGTAGGGCCAGCCGAGGGTATCCTCGGTCTCTCCGCCGGTATATGCGCCGCCGCCGCCGGCAAGATTTTCACCGTTATCATAGTAGCAGCCAGAGTGCCCCCAGATGTTCGATGAATACGATGTATTGAGGGCAGCTGCCACAGTCATGCGGAGGCTGACGCTGAGTGCCGACTGACCGTTCGCCTTGCGGAGGTTGTTCTGGGTATCGAGGTAGGTCAGGGCGTTGCGCATCTGCTCCAAGGAAAGCGGATTGGTGTCGCGAGACATGTCCTGATCGACGTACTGGTCATACCATTCGGCCTTGTCATCGGCGCCGGTCAACGTCGATACGGCATCCTGGGCGTTCTTTTTCTGCGTGGCTGTGAACTGGCTGCCGCCGATGATGTAGTTCATGAAGCCGAACATACCCTGACTGATGACTTCCTGGTCAACGGTCATGTTGGACTTTAGGTCTGCAATCTGCTGCTCAAGAGCCTCAACCTGGGCATTAGCAGCGTCATAAGCCTTTTCCGCGGCGTTCGAAGCAGCGCAGGCCGCCTCCCACTCGCTGCGCTTCTGCTTGCGAACTTCGACAAGCTTATCGTACGCGGTCTTCTTGTCTGCTTCGGTCTGCTGCGCCTTCTCGTATGCGGCCTTGGCGGCGTCGCGCTCGCTGGCGGCGGCGTTGTACTCCTTATTTGCCGCATCGTATGCAGACTGGGCAGATGCCACGGCGGCATTGGCGGCGTTGGCCTTCTCCTGTGCGGCGGTGGCGGCAGTCTGCGCGGCCTGCAGGTTCGCCTGTGCGGTGGCGTCTGCAGTCGTCGCGGCTTCGAGCGCGGCCTGCGCGGTCGCGAGCTCGCTGGCGGCAGTGACCTTGGCAGCCTCGAGCGCGTTCAGATCGATACCCGTGCCCGAGGTCGCGGCATCGAGCGCGGCCTGCGCCTGGTTGAACTTCTGCTGGGCGTTATCGCGCGCGGTGGTTGCGGCTGCGAGCGCAGCGGCAGTCTCCTGCTTCTTGGCCTGGGCGGAAGTCAGAGCGGCCTCAGTGTCCTTCTTTTCCTGCTGAGCGTTGGCCTCGGCAGCCTTGGCCTGGTCCAGATTGGCCTGTGCAGTAGGAACGGCCTTATTGGCGTCATCGAGCTTTGCCTGCGCGTCCTCGACGGCCTTCTTGGCGGCCTCGTACTCGTCCATACCCATGGCCTCGAGCTTGGCCTGGGCATCATCGAGGGCCTTCTTGGCCTCATCCTGCTTTGCCTTGGCGTCCTTGAGCGCCTGGGTCTTATCCTCGACACTCTTGTTGGCCTGTTCGAGCTGATCGTTCAGGTCGCCCAGCTTCTTCTGCTGCAGCTCGGTCTTTTCGACGGCGGCTTTGAGCTCGTCAATCTTCTCCTGGAGCGCGGCGACTTCTGCTGCGTTCTGCTCGATTTCGTTGTCGCTCACAGCCTGCGAGGCCTGATTCTTTTGCTGCTGTGCCTGCTTTTGAGACTGGCCCGCCGCGTCGGCCTTCTTCTGGGCGGCATCGTAGGCGGCCTGAGCGTCCTTGAGCTGCTTTGCCGACTCCTCGGCCAGCTGGGCAGCCGTCTTTACGACCGCTTGGTTACCGGCGGCAACGGTATTCTCTACAGAACTACCCCCCCCCTGAACAGAATCGCCGTTATCGGTTGACGGTGCGGCGATTGCCGCCAGCGGCGACATGAGCGGCTGAGCGATGAGGCCCGCCGTCAAAACGGTTGCGACGGCGCGGTTGGCAACGCCCTTGACGTTGACGGCCTTGGCCCGAGGCTCAAAGTGTTGTGGACTGTAGTTTGCCATGGCTTTCTCCCTTTGACACGGATGTATCCATACGTATCAAACGGTAGCTGTCGATTTTTGAATTCTGTTGCGCAACATTGGCGACCAGCGTATTTTTTGAAATTCGTGCTCCTGTGCTTCACAATTTCGTCACATTTGAAGGAGCTGGTGCATCATATTTTCGCGGGATGGAATTGAGCCTGTGATTTGCATTTGCTCCCGCGTCATCCGCCCTATCGGATTCCGCATCCAACAGACACCCCGCCCGCCACGGTGTAGAGTTAAGACAACGGGCGCGTTGCGCGGACCGCGCTGGAACGAGGTGGACATGGAACTCGACAAACAACAGATCAAGCGACTACGCGAACGCCATCACCGGCGCCACGGCATCCGCCCCGCCCATAGCGAAGCCATGGAAAACATCACCCGCTTCCTCAAGCGCGCATTCAACATTCGCGAAGGTCGCGCGCCCTATCACGTAATCCGCAAGCGCTTTGTAAACGGGGCGCGCCTGACCGGCTCTCACCTGTGCATCCTCATCATCGCCATGCTCATCGCGAGCATCGGCCTCGATATCGACTCGGACATCGCCATCGTGGGCGCCATGCTCATCTGCCCGCTTATGGGATCGGTCCTTGCCATGGCATATGGCATCGCCACGCTCGACCGTGAGATTACCGTCGAAGCCGTCGCGGGCTTGGCTCTACAGATGGTCTTTTGCCTGGTCACGTCCACGTTGTACTTTAAGCTCTCGCCCCTTGGCACCACCACGGCCGCCATCATCGACAATTCGACACCGACTGTGTGGGACCTTGCCGTCGCGCTCGCGGGCGGCTTTGCGGGCGGCCTAGGCAACTCGCGCGACCAGGAACCCGCCACGCTCATCGCCGGCGTGGCCGTGGCGACCGCGCTCATGCCGCCCCTGTGCGCGGCGGGCTACGGCATCGCCATCGCAAGCGGGTCGCTATTTCTCTCGGCGCTTTATGAGTTTGGCATCAACGTGGTCTTTATCGCGCTGGCGGCCGAAGCCGTATTGCTTCTTTTACGTGTACCGCTCAAGCGCGACCTCAACGGCGACGGCATTGTGACAGCCGAGGAAAATGCCGAGGTCGACGAGCTGTCGCGCAAAGTACGCCGCCGCATTGTTGTGGGCACGGTGATCTTTGCCATCCCCTGCATTGTTATGACGGCGGGGTCTATTGGCTCGGCGCAGGCAGGCGTACAGGACGGCTACGGCGTCACCGAAACCACGCGCGAGCTTGCCGCGGTGCTGCCGGGTTTTAAAGATTACACCGTCGCCGTCGAGACCTCGGCTACCGAAGGCGAGGAAGAGGGCATCGTCGAGCGCGAGGTTGTCGCCCATGTGACAACGAGCGAGGCGCTCGGGGCGCACGACCGCCACGTAGCCCGCAAGCTCATCGACCTCAACGTGCCCGAACTCGACCGCGTGGAGTTCGATGTGAAGTGATGCCGGCGCGGGATGAATGCCTGCACGGACGCAAGTTACGACGAGGCGCAGATGCGATACGGACACGAGCAAATAGCGGGGTGCAGTTCACACCCGCGCCCCGCTCGCTGTTTTATTGCCGTGAATCAACTGTCCAGATCGACATCGCCAGACTCCACCGTAAACGCCGGATCGGTGCTCACAAGATAAAATCGGGTCACCTTAGTATCTCTAATTAGGTAAATCTGCCCCTGATTGCGTCGGCGCGATATATACGCAACGTGAACCGTACCGAATTCTTTGCCGTTTTCCTTCTTTAATACCAGGATGTTGGGGTCATCCGTACGCTTAAACTGCCCGTCTGTGCAGATTCCGTCTTGGTCGACCAGCTGCCATCGACAGTTGTCCTCCTCAAGAAAAGCCAGGGTTTCCAGACTCGTTTTGTCATCCCGATAGTAACCATCAATGGCAAACCCTTCGGAAGCACATTCCTGCATATAGGACGTTTCTCGGCTTATAGCAAACAGCCCTGTAGCGCCCAAGAGCACAGCCAGGCAGACCACTGCAAGGGTTATCGAAATAGCACGGCGACCCATGTTAGCCCAACCGATAGTTGTTTAACGGAGCACGAAACATACCTGGAACCTCCGATATCAGGGGGAACGTCGCCAGCAGGCTGGCGACAACTATATGTTTCTGATATCAAACCATATGGCTGCTACTCGCGGAGGGGGCATCGGCGAACGGCGTGTTTTCATACTCCATTGGTCAAACCTAAGCGCGGCCCTACAGCTCGTACTTGTACACACGGTAGATGTACTTTTCGGCTTCCATCTCGTAGGTGGCGATGGCCAGACCGTAGCGGTCGTCTCGTCGTTTGGCAGATAGGTCACACCGTGCTGGCCTGCGTTGAGCGAAAAATCGCCTTGGGCCTGCAGCAACTTGTCCTCAAAGCCCGAACCGGCCCAAAAATCGGACAAGCCCACGGAAGGCTGTAGCAAGGTCATTTACGCAACATATGTCCAGAAAAAGCGGGTGGTAGCCGGTGCAGCCACCACCCGTTTGTCTCATATCTAGCCCATAGCAGGCCAGTTACTTCTTAATGCCACGTCCCAGTTTCCCTTAGTTAAAGATATGACCCCTCATTATCAGTCTACTTTTCCAATAAATCGGTAGTATATCTCTATTTCCTG
>URDZ01000019.1:0-23081 GCA_900546725.1 uncultured Collinsella sp.
GCCCGTGGGTTATACCCTAAGAGCAAACCACCCTTTTTAAGGGTGGTTCTGATTTCGACTTTGTAAACTAGAACCTCCAATCTCTTTACGTTCCCTTTACGATTGCCTCCAGCGCAGCAGGTATCCTTTTAGAGAAGTATGACAGCCGTATAAACGCGGGCTGTAGCGGCGATGCCGCGGTACTTGTGTTATTAGGAGGCTTTAGTATGGCAGCACGTGCGGACAAAGTTTCGCGTGTCGACCATGATGGAGTTACGTTGGTGGAGGGCGCGACATCCGATGTTCGCTTTGCCTTCACCGAGCGTGCCGGTGGCGTTTCCGAAGATGCGTACTCCTCACTCAACTTGGGCTCGCATGTTGGCGATGACCCCTTTGCTGTTCAAGAAAATCGTCGTCGTGCGCTCGAGGCTATGGGTGCCGCCGAGTGCGAGCACAACCTGCTCGTTCCCAATCAGGTCCATGGTGATCATATCGTTGCGGTGACCTCGAACGGCGCCGATGACCTTGAGGACGTTCGCGAGCAGATTGCCGAGGGCTGTGATGCCATCGTCTGCACGGCGCATAACGTGCCCGTGCTGCTCTGCTTTGCCGACTGCGTTCCCGTGGTGCTGGTGGCCCCCGGCGGATTTGCCGTGGTGCACTCCGGTTGGAAGGGCACGATTGCACGTATTTCCGCCAAGGCGTGCCAGGCGCTTTGCGATGCTGCCGGTTGCGATGCGAGCGACGTTTCCGCCTATATCGGCCCCCATATCTTGGGTGACGAATATGAGGTATCCCAGGAACTCATGGATCGCTTTGCCGCCGAGTTCTCTTGCATCGATGCGAATACCTCTCGCATGCTCGATCTTTCCGCTGCCATTCGCGAGGCGCTGGTAGATGTCGGTGTCGACGCGGATAATATCGTGGATACCCAGCTTTCGACCGTGCGTCAGAACGACCGCTTTTATTCCTACCGTAACGAGGACGGCACCTGTGGGCGCCATGCTGCGATCGGCGTGATGCTATGAGAAAGATCGTATCGGTCCTGAGCGCCGCTGTGCTTACGCTTACGCTGTGCGCCTGTTCTTCGGGATCTTCTAGCTCTTCCATTACCGTGGCCGGCTCCACGACCTGCCTTCCTATTGCCGAGATTGCGGCCGAGGGCTTTAAGGAGGAGACCGGCATCGACGTGCTCGTTTCCGGTTTGGGTTCTTCCGCTGGGATCGAGGCCGTCAGCGCCGGCACGGCCGATATCGCCAGCTCCTCCCGTGGACTCAATGCCGACGAACAGGATCTGGGCCTGACTCCCATCGTCATTGCCCACGACGGTATTGCGGTCATCGTGAACGACGACAACCCCGTCGATAACCTCTCGACCGAGCAGCTCCGCGATATCTACGCCGGCAAGATTACCAATTGGAAAGAGGTCGGTGGCGAGGACCTGAGGATTCAGGTCATCAACCGAGACGAGGCGTCCGGTACGCGCGAGGCCTTCCGTACCATCGTGATGGATGGCACGCCGTTCGATCGCCGCTCGGCTGTTCTTTCGGGTACGGGCCAGGTGCGCGACGTGGTATCTCGTTCGCGTGGGGCCATCGGCTACATTTCACTGGGCTTCGTCGATAGCCTCAACGCCAAGACCTCGGTCAAGGCCGTCTCGGTCAATCATGTTGAGGCGTCCGAGAAGACGGTCGCGAGTGGCGGCTATCCCATCTCGCGCGACCTTTACTTCTTTGTGAAGGGTGTGCCTTCGCAGCAGGCGCAGGATTACATCGACTATGTGACGTCCGAAAAGATGGACAAGCAGATTCGCGAGGCGGGCTTTATTCCCGTCACCAACGACGAGAAGGGGAGTGAGTAGCATGGAAGCACAGGAAAACTCCCAGACTGAGCAGAATGTTCAGACGCCCAAGAAGCGCGAGCTGGCGCTCGTATCGCGCAGTACCTATATCAAGGAGAAGGCGCTGCAGTGGATCTTCTTTGCCTGCGCGTTCTTGGCGGTCGTTACCGTCATCCTGATTTTTGTCTTTACCACGTACTCGGCGCTGCCCGTCTTTACTGACATCGGTCTGGCTGACTTCTTTAGCTTTACGTGGGCGCCTTCCGAGGGCCACTACGGCATCTTGTCGCTGCTTGCTGGCTCGGGTCTGGTGACCGTCGGTGCGCTCGCCATGGGCGTGCCGCTGGGCGTGGGTACGGCCGTTTACCTGGTCGAGATTGCCAGCAAGCGCGTGCGCAAGCTCATCAGCCCCGCCGTTGACCTGCTGGCGGGCATACCCTCCATCATCTACGGCTTCTTTGGCATGATCATCATCCGCCCGTTTATCGCACAACTGACCGGCGGCCTTGGTTTTGGTGCGCTGACGGCGTGGTTTGTGCTCGCCATCATGATCGTCCCTACCATCACCACGCTCACCATCGATGCTCTCAATTCCATTCCCATGGGCATTCGCGAGGCATCGTATGCCATGGGCGCCACAAAGTGGCAGACCATCTATAAGGTCGTGCTACCTGCCGCGAAGCTGGGTATCGTTGATGCCATCGTGCTGGGTATGGGCCGTGCCATCGGCGAGACCATGGCCGTGCTCATGGTCGTAGGTAACGCCCCGGTTATTCCCGACAGCATTGCGAGCCCCATCTCGACGCTCACGAGCCAGATTGCGCTCGACATGAGCTATTCCTCGGGTCTGCACCGCTCGGCGCTGTTCGGCATGGGTGTGGTCCTGTTTATCATCTCCGCCACGCTGGTGGGTATCGTTCGTCTGATTTCCAAGAAGAAGAGGGGGTAGGCTATGTCCGATTCCGTTGACACGACGGTCGATACGACCTCGTCGCGCGAGCGCATCAAGCGTGCCCTTTCCCACGGCAAGAAGGGCCGCATCAACAAGGACCTGTCCAACAAGATCATGCTTGGCGTGTTTCGTGCCGCTGCCTACATCACCACGCTGGTGCTGGTCGCTATCATCGCCTACGTGGTCATCAACGGCCTGCCACACATCTCGCTCGACTTTATCTTCGGTTGGCCCCAGGGCGTCAACGCCGAGGGCGGAATTTGGCCCACGATCGTCTCGACCGTCTACGTGACGGCGCTCGCCATGCTTATCTGCACGCCGATCGCTGTGCTGGCAGCCGTCTATCTGGCCGAGTACGCCAAGCAGGGCAAGGTCGTCGAGCTCATTCGCTACGCTGCTGACGCTTTGGCCTCGGTGCCCTCCATCGTTATGGGCCTGTTTGGCTACGCCTTGTTTGTCGAGGCTATGGGCCTGGGCCTTTCGATGGTCTCGGCTGCCCTGGCGCTGGCGCTTCTGATGCTGCCTATCGTCATGCGCACCACCGAGGAGGCTATTCGCGCCGTGCCGCGCTATATCCGTTGGGGCGCATATGGCTTGGGCGCCACTAAGTGGCAGGTCGTTTCCAAGATCGTGCTTCCTTCCGCCTTTGGCCGCATCGCCACCGGCATCGTCCTTGCCATCGGCCGTGCCATCGGCGAGACCGCGGTTGTACTTTACACCATGGGCCAGGCCATCAATCTACCTATTTCGCCGCTCGATTCCGGCCGCCCCATGACGGTCCATCTGTACCTGCTTGCCAACGACGGCATCAACATGAACGCAGCCTACGGCACCGCGCTCTTGCTGATGGTGATCATTTTGGCCTTCAACCTGTTTGCGCGCTTCCTGTCGCGCAAGCGTCGCTAGTTAAGGAGTCCCATGTCCGTTTATCAGTCCGCTCCCACGTTGGAGCAAGCGGCCATTACGGCCAAGGATTTCAACTTTTGGTACGGTGACTTTCATGCGCTGACGGGGCTTGACCTCAACATTGCCAAAAACGCCATCACCTCCTTCATTGGCCCTTCGGGCTGCGGCAAATCGACGTTTCTGCGCTGCATCAACCGCATGAATGACCTGATCGAGGGTACGCGCGTCGAGGGCACCATGACGCTCGACGGCAATGATATCTATGCCGAGGGCGTCGACCCGGTCGATCTCCGTCGCCGCGTGGGCATGATCTTTCAGCAGCCCAATCCGTTTCCCAAATCCATCTACGAGAATGTCGCCTTTGGCCCTCGTCTGCAGGGCGTGACTAGCAAAAGTGACCTCGATGACATCGTGGAAGAATCGCTCAAGCGCGCCAACCTCTGGAAAGAGGTATCCAATCAGCTCAACAAGGATGGTTTGGCGCTCTCGGGCGGTCAGCAGCAGCGTCTGTGCATCGCGCGCGTGCTTGCGGTGCAACCCGATGTCCTTCTGATGGACGAGCCCTGCTCCGCCATCGACCCCACGTCCGTCTCTAAGGTCGAGGATCTGATGGCCGAGCTGGCGCCCGAGATGACGATCATCATCGTCACGCATTCAATGCAGCAGGCAGCTCGCATTAGCGACTACACCGCATTCTTCTTGCAGGAAGTTGCCGGCGAGCCCGCTACGCTCATCGAGTATGGTCAAACCGACGCGATCTTCACCAGCCCGGTGGACTCGCGGACGGAAGACTATATCACCGGCCGCTTTGGCTGATCGGTGCGACTAGTCCCAAGCCGATCGGATCTGGTCCGGTGCGTATTCACTGTGCGGGCGGCATGACCGCACCCAACTGATTGGAGTGAACCATGCGCAAACTGTTTTCCCGTCAGCTCATCGAGGCCCGTCACGAGATGCTGAGCATCTACGAGGCCGTCGATCTGGCCCTCCACGATGCCGTGAAGGCCTATGTGACCGACGACCGCAAGCTCGCCACCAAGACCAAGAAGCGCACGCTTTCGATTGACGCACGCTGCGCCAACCTGGAGGCCGTCTGCTACAACCTGATTGCCACGCAGTCACCGGTCGCCTCCGACTTCCGCTTGCTGCAGACGATCATCTACGTCGACTTTAACCTGCAGCGCATGACCGATAAGGTTCGCCAGATTTGCCGCGCCACGCGTCATATGATCAAGGCCGACATCTCGCTGCCCAAGGAGCTTGTCGGCACGGTCGAGGCCGAGGCTGAGGCCGTCTACCAGGTGCTGGGCTCTTCGCTTTCTGCGCTCGTCACCAACGACATGTCCATCATCTGCAACTTGGCCGTCGAGGACGAGCCAGTGCACGCCGCCTACGAGAAGTTCTTCCGCACCTTTAACCGCATGGACACGGGCGATTTTATGGACGACGACAGCAACTATGACGACCTGCGCCGCGCCATCATGGTATCGCGCTATCTCGATCGCATCGCCTCGATTTCCATCGATGCCGCCTGCCGTCTGACCTTCCTGTTGACCGGACAGCGTATGACTGCCGGTGATATCGCCTGCACTGATGAGGATGAGCTCGAGAGCATGCGCGTGCCTTCGGGCGAGGGTGTTATCATGAGGCCCGCCGTCGATGCACGCTACGTTGCCAAGGTGCCCGTTAACGAGGTCAGCGAGGGTCTTCGCTACCTGCTCGATCATCTTGAGGATGAGGACGATGGCGAGGACGACGAGGAGTAAGTAACCCCGTTCGTCGAAAGATTGTAAATACCTAAGTGAGCGCGGCCTTGCACATGCGGGGCCGCGCTCTTGCGTTAGCATGGGACTACTTGTTTGGCTGTCAGCGGAGGCGATTGGCAATGGATAACTATTTGGACTTGATGCGCGCTCGCCGCGAGCAGATTCTGGAACGTTTTTATGCGGCGCTCGATCGCGCGGGCCGTCCCCACGACGCCGCGAGCCTCATTGCCGTGTCCAAGACCGTTGGTGTCGATGAGACCGTTGCCGCCATCCAGGCGGGGTATCGCCATTTTGCCGAGAACCGCCCGCAGGAGCTGGTTCGCAAGCTCACGGGTCTGGCGGAGCATCCGGAGCTGCCCGAGGTGCGCTTCGATATGATCGGCAACCTGCAGACCAATAAGATCAATGCGGTGCTGGGCTCAGCCGAGCTGATTCACTCGGTGGGTTCGCTGCATCTGGCGCAGGCGATCTCGAGCCGTGCTGTTCGCAAGATTGAGGCAGGCGAGCTCGTCGGCCCCCAGCGTGTGCTCATTGAGGTCAATGTGAGTGGTGAGGAGTCGAAGGGAGGCTTTTCACCCGATGAGATTCGCGCCGCCGCGGGTGAGCTTGCAGAACTTGAGGGAATTTGCGTACAGGGGCTTATGACTATGGCGCCCCGGGGGAATAAGGATGTGGCACGCCGCACCTTTGCGGGGCTTCGTGAGCTGAGGGATGAGCTGGAGGCGGCGCATCCCGATTTGAACCTGCCTGAGCTTTCCTGCGGTATGAGCGAGGACTTTGAGTCTGCCCTTGAGGAGGGCTCTACGCTCGTTCGCCTGGGCAGGGTAGTATTTAGCCCGGAGTTTGCAGTAAAATAAGGCTCTGAAGTGCGCACTGATTATCGGGGCGCCTGCACTAAACCGCGAGAGGACACAACCATGGGCTTCCTTGACGAGATTAAAAATAAGATGCACCTGGGCGGCCAGCAGGGTTACGACCAGGGTTATGGCCAGGACGACGACTACGGCTACGATGACGTCTACGACGATGGCTATCAGAACAACGGCTACAGTGGTGCTTCGGGCGAGGGCTTCTACACCCAAGACGAGCCGAGCAACGGCCTGCTTGGCCAGACGCGCCGCGGTGAAGCTGAGTCGGTTGCCGTGTATACGCGCTCCGGTCAGCTGGTCGGCGATGACTCCCGCCATGCCACGACGTATAACCCGCCTTCGCGCTCGCAGGACAGTGTTGCGAGCGGTTATCGTCCTGGTGCCTATGACACGCCGTCGAGCTACGCCGAGAATACCCGCGCCCGTGCCGCCGCTGCACCCGCGCCTGCACCGAGCGATGCCTCGGCCTATGCGAGCAATATCATCAACGCCACGCCGCAGCTGCCGGCCTATGTCCTGCGCCCCGAGAGCTATGACGACGTGGAGACCGTGGTGCGCCGCGTTCGCACCAAGCAGCCTGTCGCACTGATTTTTGTGGGCGTACGCACCGAAGTTGCCAAGCGCGTCTTGGACTTCTCTTACGGCTTTGCCTGCGGTCTGGGTGCCACGGTCAAGGAGGTGGGCGACCGCGTGTTCATGGTGCTGCCCGCCGGTTGCGAGGTCAAAGATTCCGATCTCAAGAAGCTTCGTGCCGACGGCTACCTTAAGTAAAGACAAGACGAGGAGATTCCCATCAACATCTACACTATCGTCCAGCTGGTCAACACGCTGTTCAACTTCTATTCCACGCTCATTGTCGTCTACTGCTTTATGACGTGGATTCCCATGAAGCAGGGTGGTTTGCTTCAGGATATTGCCGCGGTGCTTGATAGCGTGTGCGGTCCGTGGCTCAACCTGTTCCGTCGTTTCATCCCGCCGATGGGCGGTATCGATTTTTCGCCGGTCGTTGCGATTATTGCGTTGCAGTTGGTGCAGAGGCTGGTTCTGCAGCTTCTTATAGGTATACTCGTGTAGAACTGACTTAGTAACTTACGTCGGGCGTGTAGCGCCGAGGCGATGAAAAAGGAGACTTGTTATGGCTATTACCCCTGCAGACATCCAGGCTCAGACTTTCTCTGAGGCCAAGCGTGGCTACGATCCTGCTGAGGTCGACGTCTTCTTGGAGACGCTGTCCTCCGAGGTTGACGCTATGCTCGCTAAGATCGTCGACCTTAAGGGTCGTCTGACTGCTACCGAGCAGCAGCTTGCCGATGCGCAGGCTCAGCTTGCCCAGGCTCAGGATGCCACCGCCCAGGCCGTTCCTGCCGCCCCCGTGGCTGCTCCCGCCCCTGACTTCTCCGCTCAGGAGCGCCAGATTTCCGCTGCCCTGATCGCTGCCCAGCAGACCGCTGAGACTATCGTCAACGATGCCAACGAGAACGCTGAGCGTATCCGCAACGAGGCTGACGCCAAGGCCCGCGAGGTTATCCGCCAGGCTCTGACTGAGAAGCAGGCCGAGCTCGAGGAGATCGATCGTCTCAAGGCTTCCCGTGAGGAGTTCAAGGCCGAGTATCTCAAGCTCATCCAGCACTTCATGGACGATGCCCAGAACTCCTTCCCGGCCGATCTCATGGCCTCCACACCGGTCGGTTCTGCCGCTTCTCCTGCGGTGACTGTTCCCGCCGAGCCGCTGCCCGTCGCTGACCCGGTTGTCCCCGTGGCCGATCCCTTCGCCCCGATCGACAACTTCGCTGCCGACGACCTGGACTAGCGCCAGAGCTACAATCTCGTGTCCTTAAGAGGAGCTCGCACCTGCGGGCTCCTCTTTTGTGGCTGCATACGGGTTGGGAAACAAAACGCCGAGCTCTGCGTGTGATAGGGCAGAACTCGGCAAAGGGCGCGTGGTAAAAAGTAGATTTTAGGGCATGTGCCAAAAACTACTTGAGGAGGAAGTCGGAGAGGGGAATGGTGCGGGCATCGCGATGCTCGGGATCGGCGATGTGGTCGGCAGGATAGCCGCAGACGAGCATGTGATAGGGATAGACGCCCTCGGGCAGGTTGAACCGCTCTCGGGCTAGCTCGGGCTTAAAATGGCATACCCAACACGTTCCCAGGCCCTGCTCGGTGGCCTCCATCATCATCTGATCGCAGACGATCGAAGTATCGATGGCACTCGAGTTCATCTGATCATACGGGCGCACCCAGGCATCATCGGTAACGCTGCAAATAAGGAAGATAAGCGGAGCGCCAAAGATAGACCCATCACGAGCAAACCGAGGCTGACAAGCAGCTGCCTTCTCCAGAAGCTCAGGCGTATCCAACACCATCACACGGGTTGGATGATTATTACAAGCAGAAGGAGCAATACGCCCAGCCTCAACAATGGCATCCACCACCGACTGCTCAACAGGACGGTCTTCAAACAAACGACAAGAATACCGAGAACGAGCCAAATCCAAATAACTCACAACCAAGCCCTCCAAATTCAACGAATCAATCCAAATAAACCAAAGGGTACCCAAAGCCCCATCCAGCCAAACGTTTAAGGCGGTCCCAAAGTTCCCAATCAGGCCCCAAGGCCCTGCCAACAAAAGCCCCATCGCTTTCAAAGTATCAGCCAAAGTTCCCAATGGTGGTACGTAAGGGAGCGGGCCCGACCACTGATAACCTTTTGAACGACTCTGCTTGCAGCCGGAGTGAAAAAGGTTATCAGTGGTCGGGCCCGCGACCGGTGGGACACGTACCCCCAATTAACTGTTCTTCATGACAATCGAATCCACAACATCGGCCACATTCTCACAGCAGTCAGCGCAGTACTCCAGGAAGGCGTACACGTCACGCCAGGCGATGACCTCGAGCGGGTCCTTGCCATTGACGTGCAGGTTGCGCATAGCGTTGATGTAGAGCTCATCGGCCTCGGACTCAATGGTGTTGATCTGGATGACCAGCTCGCGCAGGGTCTTGGACTTGCGGTAATTAGGCAGCTCGACCATAAGATCCTTCATGGCGCGGCAGGCGTCGGTCACCTTGTGGGCGATGACAATGGCATCGGGGTGGATGCTCTGGATGTTGGTGAAGTAGACGCGCTGCACGACGCCCTCGATACGGTCAAGCACAGTGTCGAGCGAGCAACTCATCAGGTCCAGATCCTCGCGCTCAAGCGGGGTGATAAAGGCAGTGAGCAGGGCATCCTCGAGCTCATGGTGCTTCTTGTCGGCCGCATGCTCAATCGCATGCATCTCCTCGAGCATGTCGTGGATATGCGCGGGATCAAAGTTCTCAAAAATCTTGATGAGCAACTCTGCGGCCTGGACAGCAAGGTCGGCGCAGGCGACGTAGTTGTCAAAGTAGAACGAATCGGGTTTCTTTGCCATGAGTGGGTCCTTTCGAGGCGAAGACGGGTGGGCGAGGTATTGCGGTCCGGATGGACGTTCGGTTTGACTAGATGAACATCATGAACAGCTTGGCCATGACAAAGCTGATAAGTCCGCAGGCGGGGAAGGTGAAGAACCAGGTGAACATCATGTCCTTGACGACACCGAAGTTGATCGCCGAGAGGCGCTTGACGGCACCGACACCCATAATGGCGCAGGTCTTGATGTGCGTGGAGGACACGGGGATGCCGGTGAGCGTGGCAAGCAGCAGGTTTGCGGCGCCCGCCAGGTCGGCGGAGAAGCCCTGGTACTTTTCGAGCTTGACCATGCTCTGGCCGACAGACTTGATGATGCGCTCACCGCCCACGCTGGTGCCGATGCCCATGGTGGCCGAGCACAGCAGCATGATCCAGATGGGGATGCCGGCGTCGCCGACGCTCGTCTGTCCGCTGGCAAAGGCGACACCTAAAAAGAGCACGCCGATAAACTTTTGTCCATCTTGCGCGCCGTGCATAAAGCTCATGGCCGCGGCACTTGCGATCTGAGCATATTTAAAGAAGACATTGGCACGTCGCCTGTTGGCGGCGGCGAAAAGAATCGAGACGAGCTTGCACAGGACCCAGCCCATGATAAAGCCCAGGCCGATGGAGAGCGCCAGGCCGTAGATGACCTTCATCCACTCGTGGACGTTGACGCTGCTCGCACCGCCGAGGGCGATGGCGGCACCGGTCAGGCCGGCGATAAGGCTGTGGCTTTGCGAGGTGGGGATGCCAAAACGCGACGCTGTGGCGCCGTAGACGACGATGGAGAACAGCGCCGCGCATAGGCAGGCGAGCGCCATGGTGCTGTTTCCGCCAAAGTCGACGATATGCGAGATGGTGTTGGCGACGCTCGCGTTAAAGTGCGTCATGATGAGCACGCCGAGGAAGTTGAATGCGGCGCTCATGAGAATGGCGGCGCGGGCGGGCATGCAACGCGTAGTGACGCAGGTCGCGATGGCGTTGGGCGCGTCGGTCCATCCATTGACGAAGATGGCGCCCAACGCGAGGATCACGGTGACGGCAAGGACTGGGTTCGACACAATTTGGCCGAGGAAGGTTGAGAACGTTACGTCCATATATGGGCTTTCTCGAAGTTTGCAGACACGTTACAAAAACATGATAAATCGTATCACCTCCTGTGGGTTTCTTTACCGAGTTCTGATGGGAGAAGTGAACTTTTTGGCACTAAAATTGAATATTAGCCCTGTTGACCGCGGGTGTTCTTTTTGCTAACACGCCATGCGGACACGTGCGATTACTACGACACTCCAAAACCACAGTCTGTTCGCTTTACAACATGCAAACATGCGTTCGATAATAGGAGGCATGGAATATCGACAGACAGATGGCAAAACTCGACGCGTGCACAAGCAGTATGTGGACGTTGTAGCTCGCATCCTCGCGGGCGGACAAGTCGTGCCGGTTACCGTCTGCTGGGTCGACGGTCGCTGCTTTACGATTGACGAGATTGTCTCGACCACTGGGTTTGGCCTGACGGTCCACGGCATTCGTACGGCAACCTATAAGGTGCGTTTTGGCGGGCACGCGACCGAGTTGTATCTGGAGGACCAGACGCGCGAACGACCAGATGGCTCGCAGGCCCATCTGATACGTTGGTGGGTCTGGGCCTTTGATCGTACGCTCGAGGGCGAGCGCCGTGGGTAAGGACATATGGCATTCGGGTACAATGACAGGAATCTTGTCACCTACGGCGCTGTCGCGGCGCTTTTGAAAGGACGAAACTATGAACGATATCCAGGGCTATCAGAACGGCCCCATCGAGAGCAGCGCAAGCCGCGCCAAGGAGATGTCGCCGCGCGCGTACAACCTTGTCATGTCTGCCCTGATCTTCTTGGGCTTTTGCGCCATGGGCGCCGGCGCCTACTTTACGAGCACCATGTCGTTTGCGCGCATGATGATGAGCGGCGCCGCCTTGCCGCTGGTCTTTGGCTCGTTTATTTTGACCATCGTCGGCATGGTCATGATGTCGGCCGCCGCCAGCAAGCAGTCCGTGGGCCTGTCCCTTGTGGGCTACGTAATCTTTGCGAGTACCTTTGGCCTGACCGCGTCGTTTGGCCTTGCCAACTACGACCTGCCCACCATCAACACTGCCTTTATCGCCACGGCCGCCATCACCTTTGTCTTTGGCGCCTTGGGCGTGACGTTCCCCAAGTTTTTCCAGCGCGTGTATGGCATCGGTTTTGGCATTCTGCTCGCCACTACTCTGGTTGAGATCGTGCTGATGTTCATGGGCGTCTCGCAGACCATCACCGATCTGATCGTGATCGTGGTGTTCGCCGGCTTTATTGGCTACGACACCTATGTTGCCACGACGGTGCCGCCTACGCTGCCCAACGCCGTGCTTATGGCATCCAACCTGTTCGTGGACATCATCAACGTGTTCCTGCGCATTCTGAACATCCTTGGCCGTCGTGACTAGTGGCGAATTGCGGCGGTGCTTGCCGTGCGTGTAAATCGATGCGAAAGGCGGTCCTTCGGGGCCGTCTTTTTTGTACGCGGCGGGGTATCATGGATGGGAAAAGCCGATAGCGGCAGCGACAGGAAAGGTGGCCACGTATGGCAGACGTCGACAACAGGAACCGTAACCGCAGGTCCAACCGAGCGGGTCAGCCCAATCCCAAGCGCGAGGCCCGTGCCAAGGCCGCCGAGCGTCACGCGGCAACTGTGTCCGAAGCGTGCGCCAAGGATATCGAGCGTTCGCTTGCCGGTGTTCGCGAGTTTGACGGTATGCCTGCCGGCTTTGTCGCGGCGATGAAGGCCAAGGTTCAGAGTGCTGTGGCCACCGAAGAACAGGTTGCCGAGGACGTCGAGGGCGCGGAGGCTGCCGAGACCGAGGCGGCACCCGAGAGCGAGGCAGCGCCCGAGACCGAGGCAGCTCCTGAGCCCGTCGAGGAGCCTGCCGAGGAAATCGCCGGAGCTGAGTCCGCGCCTGCTGAGGAGCCTGCTGCGTCCCTGCCTGAGGTCACCGTGCTCGATGCCTCCGCCACGCAGGCCATCTTGGACAACGGTCGTGGCTATGCGCAGTTCTGCGACATGGCCGTGCTCGCCTTTGCCTCGTTCACCAACCCGGGCGGTGGCTATATTCAGGGTTATCTGGGCCAGGAGGCCACACTGTGCGCCGATTCGTATCTGTACAACGTTCTCGATAAGCAGCGCAAATGGTACGGCGAGAACCGTCGCCGCAACATCAACTGCGAGCTCTATCGTAACCGCGCCCTAGTGGTGCCTGCGGTGCGCTTCGACCGCAACCACGTGCATGCATACGCCGACGTGATCGTGGCCGCCGCGCCCAACGTTAAGCGCGCCCGCCAGGAGTATCGTGTGGGTGACGATGCCCTGCTGGACGCCCTGCGCGATCGCATCCGCTTTGTGCTTGCCATCTGCGACGAGCTGGGTCGCGAGAAGCTCGTGCTGGGTGCTTGGGGCTGCGACAACAACGGCTTTGACGCAGAGGCCGTGGCCGAGCTCTTCCGCAAGGAGCTCGCGTCGGGCGACTTTAAGGTCAAGCAAGTCTTCTTTGCCGTGCCTTCTACGCGCTGGGATGAGGATTTTGCCAAGTTCGAGCACGTGCTGGCAAACTTCCCCGAGCGCAACGAGGAGTCCTATGCTCAGGTTGCCGCTCGCGCTGCGGCAGCTCGCGCCGCCGAGCAGGCCCAGGCTGCTACCGAGAATGATGAGGACGAGGACGATTGGCGCAAGTACCTGTAACCGGTACGTGTTGACAGATAGGTCGAGCCGGCGGGAGAGGCTGCTCCCGCCGGCTTTTTACTAAAAGGAAGGGCTTACGATGAAAAACGTTCTATGCTTTGGCGACAGCAACACCTATGGTTACGATCCGGCGGGCATGCGCGACGGCACCGCGGTGCGCTATGCGCGGGATGTGCGCTGGTGTGGCGTGGCCCAACGTGACTTAGGCGAGGGCTGGCATGTAATTGAAGAAGGCCTCAACGGCCGCACGACGGTACGCGACGACATGTGCCATCTGGACACCAATCTTAACGGCATTCGCGCGCTTCCGATGATGCTCGAGGCCCATAAGCCGCTGGACGCCATTGTGATCATGCTGGGCACCAACGACTGCAAGACGGTCTTTAACGTGACGGCTGCCGATATCGCTCGTGGCGCCATGGCGCTGATTCGCGCCGTCCGCGCGTTTCCGTGGACCGACGCTGCGCCTTGTCCGCGCATTCTGCTGATGGCGCCTATCAAGATTAAGCCGCAGATCGCCGACGTATATATGACCGATTTTGACGAGCATTCCGTAGAAGCCTCGGAACATTTTGGTGAGTACTACGCGCATGTGGCTGAGCAGTTTGGCTGCGACTTTTTGAATGCCGCCGACTTTGCCGAGCCGGGCGATATCGACTATCTGCATATGATGCCCGAAAGCCACGAGAGCCTGGGCCATGCCGTGGCAGCCAAGCTCCAAGAGATGCTTGGTGAGTAGCGCGACCCAAAGCAGTACAGAAGTTCCCCTTGCGACGGCTTGTTTCGTTGGTTTGTTTTGATCTGTAACAGTTGTAAGGCCGAAAACGGGCTAGATGTTACAGATTAAGATTATTTAGGTCGATATCGGTCGTTTGTCTCGATCTGTAACATCTAGGGTCGATTTCGCCGAGTTGCTGTTACAGATTGAGATTTTCGTTTCAGCGGAATTTGAATGTCTCAATCTGTAACAGGTGGGCCGAAAAATGGACTCTAACTGTTACAGATCGAGATGTTTGTGGGAACCACCGCAAGGGTGCCTGTCCCCTTTGCGGTGGTTTTGGACTGCGAATCTTAATACTGCCACATGTGGTTGACGGGGCCGGAGCCTTTGCCCATGTCAAAGCCGGCGGCCAGAGCGCCTGTCAGGTAGGCCTTGCCGGCGTTGACGGCATCGGCAAGATCCATACCTTGGGCCAGCGCGCAGGCAATGGCGGACGAGAGCGTGCAGCCGGTGCCGTGTGTGTTATTGGTATCGATACGCTTGTGGCGGAACCACGTGGTGAGTGGATCTCCCAGATGGTTGCCCTCGTCATCGAGCGGCGCGGGTTCGGCCAGTACATCGTTGGCCTCGTTGACAAGATGCCCACCCTTAACGAGGGATGCACAACCAAAGCGGCGGGTGAGGAGCATGGCAGCATTTTGCTGCGTGCGCTCGGAGTCGACCTCGTAGTCGAGCAGGGCCATGGCCTCGGGAATATTGGGCGTGATAACCGTCGCTAGCGGGAACAGGCGGCGGGTGAGCGCCTCGGCGGCATCTTCGGCAATCAGCCGTGCGCCCGAGGTGGCTACCATGACGGGGTCGACTACCACGTTTGTCGCGTTCCAGGCGCTCAGGCGGTCGGCGATGACTTCGATAATCTCGACAGAAGAAACCATGCCGATCTTGACGGCGCTGGGGCGGATATCGTCAAAAACGGCGTCTATTTGCGCGGCTACGATATCTGGCGAGATATCCTGCACGGCGGTAACGCCCAGGGTGTTCTGTGCGGTGATGGCGGTGATGGCCGTCTCGGCATACAGGCGGTGCGCCGTGATGGTCTTGATGTCGGCCTGAATGCCGGCGCCACCGCTGGAATCGGATCCTGCGATGGATAGAACGGCAGGTACCTTACTGCGATCCATGTTCGCTCCCTTGTTCGGTCGGAATCAAATGGGTCTATAAGCCAGCATTATAAAGATGCCCGGGCCGACTCTATGTCGAACCCGGGCGGGCGATGCAATCTTTACGCAAATGCAAGCAAATGTTCACACGTCAACAATTGACAGGCACCAGCTCGCCGACAGAAGCGGCCGCGGCGACAGGCTAGTCCTCCATGCCGAGGTCGATCGTCGTGCCCTCAAACACTTTGTTGACGGTGCGGACGGCGCACATCTTGCCACACATGGTGCAAGTGCCCTCGGTGGCGGCGGGGGACTCCTCGTAGCGCTTCTTGCCCGTAACCGGGTCGAGCGCGCACTCCCACATGGCGTCCCAGTCGAGCTTGCGGCGTGCCTGGCCCATCTTGTCGTCCATGTCGCGGGCGTGGGGCACCTTTTTGGCGATGTCGGCGGCGTGTGCGGCGATCTTGGTGGCCATGAGGCCGTCGAGCACATCCTGGGCGTTGGGCAGGCATAGGTGCTCTGCCGGTGTCACGTAGCACAGGAAATCGGCACCGGAGCTTGCGGAGATGGCGCCGCCGATGGCGGCGGTAATGTGGTCGTAGCCCACGCCGATATCGGTCACCAGCGGCCCCAGCACATAGAACGGGGCGTTGTGGCACAGACGCTTCTGCAGCTTCATATTGGCGGCGATCTCGTCGAGCGCCATGTGACCCGGGCCCTCGACCATGACCTGGACGCCGGCGGCCCAAGCACGCTTGCACAGCTTGCCCAGTTCGATCATCTCGGCAGTCTCGGTGGCGTCGTTGGAGTCGTAGAGACAGCCCGGGCGGCAGGAGTCGCCGAGTGAGATCGTTACGTCGTACTCGTGGCAGATTTCGAGCACCTCGTCGTAGAACTCGTAGAAGGGGTTCTCGTTACCGGTGACTTCCATCCAGCCAAACAGCAGCGAGCCGCCGCGGCTGACGATGTTCATGAGGCGGCCGGTCTCCTTGAAGGTCTTGATGACCGATTTATTGATGCCGCAGTGGATGGTCATAAAGTCCACGCCGTCTTCGGCGTGTGCACGCACGACCTCGAGCAGATCGTTCTTGGTCAGCTTGACCAGCGGCTTTTCCATGTAGCCGATGGCGTCGTACATGGGGACGGTGCCCACCATGAGCGGGGTCTCGTCGATGAGCTGCTGGCGGAACTGGCGCGTCTTGCCCGAGTTGGAGAGGTCCATGATGGCGTCGGCGCCAAAGTCCTCAGCGATCTTGACCTTCTTCCATTCCTCGGCGGCATCGGCCTTGTCGCCCGAGATGCCCAAGTTCACGTTGACCTTGGTGGACAGGCCCTCACCGACACCAAAGGCGCGCATGCCCTTTTTGATATGCACGATGTTGGCGGGAATGGCGATGCGGCCGTCTGCTACGCGCTCACGGATGTACTCGGGGTCACGATGCTCGCGCTCGGCGACCTCCTTCATCTGCGGTGTGATCTGCCCGGCGCGGGCAAAGTCGATTTGCGTGACGAGCTTGGGCTCGGTCTGTGTGCTCATTGGCATGGCTCCCTTCGTTGGCATTACCCATATCAGGTTTGCGGGTCAGGGCGGGCGCGCCCAATCTCAGCCTGCCGTCTTGTCCTGCAAGCCCCCCGTTTATGTAATGGGCTCAAGTATAGCTCGAATGGGTACGATTGGCCTAACGAGCGTGCCTGTGAGGAGGCGAACATGGAAGACAAGCATCTATATCGAGAGACGCAATGGGATGTATCGGCCGAGGAAAGCCGTGCGCACCATGGCCTTGTCGCGATTGGTTTTGCGGTGCTTGCCGTGTTGGTGATTGCCTTTTGTATTTGGACGTTCGGCGGTCGTGGCGGCGTCACCTGGGGGTTTGAAGCCGACGATGCCCTGCCGATCATGATAGTGAAGGTTGCGGGCGGCAATACCGTTGCCGCGCCGGGCGACTATTGGTATCCGCGCGACGAGTTTGTGCAGCTGCAGTTGAGCGGCGGGTCTATTCCGGGCGAAGAAATCGAACGCGTGACGTTTGATGAGGCACTCAAAACACTCATGGTGAAGCTCAAAGATCAGGGCGATGTGCCCACGACCATGGATATCGCTCTGACGGAGTGGCGTCTGGAACCTCCGTCGGGCGTTACGGTATCCGACGTAGAGCACGTTAAGATTACCTACCAAAATGGCTCGACGAGCGAGATTGCAAAGGCCGATGGCTTGGCGGAGTAACGGGGTGTTTGGAAACGGCGGGCCTATAGTGCCTGCGCGTTCATGAAAACCAGGGTGTTTTTGTCTGAAAGCTCGGGGACGTGGCGATAGCCGATGTTGAATGCGGTAAGTTCGCTTGCATCCTCGAGCTTGTTTTCTGCCATCCACCGCACCATGGAGCCGCGCGCCTTTTTGCTGGCGGTCGACCGTTGGATGGGCTTCCCGTTGCGGATACCCTCGCCAAAGAGGCACGTGACGGCTGTGGCGTCGCCCGCGAGGTGGGGCAGAACGGCTTTGGCATACTCTACGCTGGCGAGGTTGACGATCGTGGTGTTTGAACCTGCCGGGGCGATAGCCCGCGCGAGCTTATCGCTCCAAAATGCGTAGAGGTCTCGGGCACCGTCGACGACAAGCTTCGCGCCCATCTCCAGCCGATACGGTTCGACGGCATGAAAGGGACGAACGCACCCGTAGAGGCCGGAGAGGATCCACAGATGGTCTTGCAGCCATGCGAGCTGCGCTGAATCCATCACCTCGGATGCCATGCTCTGGTATTGAATGCCGCGATAGGACATGACGGCAGGGGAGAGGTGGCGAGCGAGTGCGGGATTGTCGAGATCGCCGCTTTTCAGGATGGGCCCGAACTCATGCAGGGTGTTGAGGCAAGGCCCCAGCAGTTTGTCACTCACGTTCCACAGCGCCTGCAGGCCGCCGCTGCCTTCATTCCGCTCGATATCTAGCAGTGCGCGGTGGAGGCGAGCCGTCTCGCGCACAAAGGGTGGGATGCCCAGGACTTCAAAAGCATCTTGGGCCGCGCGCATCTGCTTGGCGGGCGAAATGATGACCTGCAGCATGAACTCTCCTCTGCCAAAAAAGAAATTGCGGTGGAATACGGTCTGTTTTGGCCGTTTATGGGCCAGTTTAGTCCGTATTTCACCGCAACTGATGAAGGGTTGGTTAGGCTCGCTCGATGAAGGCCTTGTAGCCGCGATAGGCCTCGTAGATGTCGGCCTTGTTGGCGACCTCCCACAGGGCGTGCATGGACAGGACGGCAACGCCGGAATCGATGACGTTCATGCCGTACTTGGCCATGATGTAGGCGATGGTGCCGCCGCCGCCCGCGTTGACGCGGCCGAGCTCGCAGGTCTGGAAGTCCACTCCTGCCTTGTCCATGATGTCGCGAATGAGGGCCACATACTCGGCGTCGGCGTCGTTAGAGCCGCCCTTGCCGCGGCTGCCCGTGTACTTGTTAAAGCACAGGCCGCGACCCATAAAGGCGGCGTTTTTGGTCTCGAACTTGCCGGCATAGCCCGGGTCGAAGCCGGCGGACACGTCGGAGGAGAGCATGCGGCTGTGGGCGAGCGCGCGGCGCAGAGCCAGCGGGCTGTCCTCGCCGGCGAGCGTCATGATCTCGGCGACGGTGTTCTCGAAGAAGCGGCTCGTCATGCCGGTGGCGCCCACGGAGCCGATCTCCTCCTTGTCGACGATGAGTGTGATGCTCGTGCGCTCCACGTTGGCGACGTTGATCTGGGCGAGCATGGACGGATAGGCACAGACACGGTCGTCGTGGCCATAGCCCAGAATCATGGAGCGGTCGAGGCCCATGTCGCGGGCCGGGCCGGCGGGCACGACCTCGATCTCGGCGGAGAGGAAGTCCTCCTCCTCGACGTCGTACTGCTCCTTGAGGATGTCCAGGAACATCTGCTTGACGGGCTCCTTGGGGGCGTCCTTGTCGTCCTCGTCAAACTTGACGGGACGGCCGCCCACGATCACGTCGAGGATCTCGGCGTCGACGGCGTCCTTGGCGGGCTTGGCCATCTGATCGCTCGAGAGGTGGATCAGCAGGTCGGAGATGGTAAAGACCGGGTCGTCGGCCTTGTCGCCGATATTGATGTCGACGGTGGTGCCGTCCTTTTTGCAGATGACGCCCACGAGTGCGAGCGGGGAGGCCACCCAGTGGTAGCTCTTGACGCCGCCGTAGTAGTGCGTGTCGAGGTAGGCCATGTCGCCGGCCTCGAAGGCGGGGTTCTGCTTAAGGTCTAGGCGCGGCGAGTCCACGTGGGCGCCCAGGATGTTAAAGCCCTGCTCGAGCGGGGCGTTGCCCAGGTTGACGAGCATGAGGTCCTTGCCGTGATTGGCGGCGTACACCTTGTCGCCTGCCTTGAGCTCGCGGCCTTCGGCGATCACGGTCTCCAGGTCGACGTATCCCGCCTCCTCGGCCATCTTGATGCCGGTCTTGACGCACAGGCGCTCGGTCTTGTTCTCGCTCAAAAACTGCTTATAGCCGCGGCAAAGCTCCTCGAGCTCCTCGACTTGCTGTGGCGTGTACTTTTTCCATGCGCAGGGACGCTCCATGACGCAGGCTCCTTTCGGATCGATCGTGCTGGTTGATGTACCGTGAGCCATCGTATCACGCGCGGGCTCACGGTGGCGGGGGAGCTTGATGTGAGGTGGCCGCGGGGCGGGGAGCGTGTAAACTGGAGTGATCAAACCGTGCCCAGCCCAAAGCGAGGTATTTAATATGTCTGACAAGCGCCGCACTTTTGCCGTTATCGACGGCAACTCGCTCATGCACCGCGCCTTTCACGCCGTGCCGCCGACCATGAACGCGCCGGACGGTCGCCCCACCAACGCGATCTTTGGCTTTCTGAACATGTTTCTTAAGATGATTGATGCCTTTAACCCCGACGGTGTGGTCGTGGCGTTTGACAAGGGTAAGCCGCGCGTGCGCATGGAGATGCTGCCGCAGTATAAGGCGCAACGCCCGCCCATGGACCCCGATCTGCATGCGCAGTTCCCTATGATTAAGGAGCTGATCACCGCGCTCAACGTGCCGATTCTGCAGTCCGAGGGCTGGGAAGGCGACGATATCCTGGGAACCATGGCGCGCCTGGGCGAGCAGGCCGGCTGCGACATGCTACTGGTGACCGGCGACCGCGACATGTATCAACTCGTGACCGAGCACGTCAACGTGGTCTCGACCCGCAAGGGCCTGTCTGACGTGGCGATCATGACGCCCGAGAGCGTGGACGACCTGTATCACGGCATTACGCCGGCGCTCGTGCCCGATTTTTACGGTCTAAAGGGCGATACGTCCGACAACATCCCCGGTGTACCGGGCATCGGTCCCAAAAAGGCGAGTGCGCTCATTGCGAAGTACGGTAGCCTGGACGAAGTCATCGCGCATGCCGACGAGGTCAAGGGCAAGATGGGCGAGAACCTGCGTGCACACATCGATGACGCACTACTGAGCCGCAAGGTTGCGACAATTCGCACCGATGCGCCCGTCGAGCTCGACTTTGAGGCGACGTCCTTCCCGGCGTTTTCTGCCGATGAGGTTTCCGCGGCGCTGGGTACGCTTGGTATCACCGCCATGCAGAACCGTTTCTTGGCGCTGATCGGCGGCGAGGGCGGGGCTGCTGCCTCCAGTGTGTTTGAGATACCTGCTATGGTTCGCGCAGCCGCCGGCGATGCCGACGCGCTTGGTGCCGTTGCGGCTGAGGTCTCCCGCGCGATTGATGCCGGCGAGTGGGTCGCCGCCGTGGTGGACGACGACAAGGAAGAGGGCGCGCTCTTTGGGCTGACGCGCACGCTGTGGTTGGCGACGTCCAAGGGCCTGTTCGCGCTCGAGGAGGGCGACAGCTGTGCGGCGGCTGAGGTTGAGGGCTTCAACTTCGCTCACGGTGTGATCGCCGGCGTGCTTGCGCGCCTGTTTATGGAGGGCCGCGTGGCGAGCCCGGATACGAAAGCGCTGCTGCACGAGCTTTCGCCCATCGATTCTTCTGAGCCCGAGCTCATGGATCCGCTCGCTGCCGATTCCACGTGCATCTTCGACACCGTGGTCGCCGCTTACCTGTTGGATTCCGACCGCTCCGAGTTTGACGAGGCATATCTGGCCGATACGTATCTGCAGATGGCGCTGCCTGCGGCGCGCGGCGCAGAGGGTGCTGGTGAGGACGCTCCGGCGCCTGCCGCCCGTACTGCGGCTCTGACGCTGGCGCTCGTGGCGCCGTTGCGCGAGTGCATGGCCCGTGAGAATGCCGCCAACGTGTTCGATGGCATCGAGATGCCGCTCGTTCCGGTACTTGCCAAGATGGAGCGCGCGGGCATGCTCGTGGACCCCGAGCGTCTGCACAGTCTGTCCGAGGGTCTGGCGACCCAGATTACCGAGGTTGAGCGCAGTATTCGCGACCTGGCGGGTGACGAGACCTTTAATATTGGCAGTCCTATGCAGCTGTCGCATGTGCTCTTTGATGTGATGGGGCTTCCGACCAAGGGCCTCAAGAAGACTAAGCGCGGCTATTATTCGACCAACGCCAAGGTGCTGAGCGATCTTGCCCGTGACCACGAGATCGTGCGTCTGATCTTAGACTGGCGTGAGAAGTCTAAGATCAAGTCCACCTATCTGGACACGCTGGGCCCGCTACGCCGAGGCGACGGCCGCGTACACACTACGTACAACCAGACCATCACGGCAACGGGGCGTCTGTCCTCGAGCGACCCGAACCTGCAGAACATCCCGACGCGCTCTGAGCTGGGTCGTACCGTCAAGACGGCGTTTTCGGCAGGCGAGGGAAGCGTCTTTTTGGCGGTGGACTACTCGCAGATCGAGCTGCGTCTGCTGGCGCATCTCTCGGGTGACGAGCACTTGGTGCGCGCCTTTAACGAGGGCGAGGACTTCCATGCCGAGACGGCGGCGCGCGTGTTTGGCGTTCCCGTGTTCGAGGTAACGCCCGACCTGCGCAGTCGCGCCAAGGCCGTGAACTTTGGCATCGTGTATGGTCAGCAGGCTTACGGCCTGTCGCAGTCGCTGCATATCTCGATGGCCGAGGCACGCGACATGATCGACCGCTACTACGAGGCCTACCCGGGCGTGCGTACGTTCCTCGACAACGTAGTGGCGCGCGCCAAGCAGACGGGCTACGCCGAGACCATGTATGGCCGCAGACGCCATATTCCCGAGCTCAAGGCCAAAAACCCGCAACTCCGCGGCTTTGGCGAGCGCACGGCCATGAACCACCCCATGCAGGGAACCGCCGCCGACATCATCAAGATCGCCATGGCCCGCGTAAGCCGCCGCCTGGAAGAAGAGGGCTTTGCCGCCCACATGATCTTGCAGGTACACGACGAACTGGACTTTGAGTGCCCCACCGATGAAGTCGAGCGCCTGACCACCATGGTCCGCGACGTCATGGAACACGTAGTAGACCTCCGCGTCCCCCTAATCGCCGAAGCCAGCACCGGCATAACCTGGGCCGACGCGAAATAGAAAAACAGCCACAGGTCCAAAGCAGCCAAACCAGAAGGGAGTCCCTTTCAGCAAGGAACTCCCTTCATCCATAATTATTCAGCCAAGTATCTAGACGCCAAGACGCCATCTAGGCGGCAAGCAAGTCACCCTAGGACCTGGCCGGGCGAGGCGGGTAAGTTTTTCGTAGATTCCGCACGAGCCGGAAAGCACTTAATGTGCTTTCCGAGCGAGCCCAGGACCTGACCGAACGA
>URDZ01000020.1:0-22545 GCA_900546725.1 uncultured Collinsella sp.
GGTAGTATTCCGGCACGGCCCGCTTGGTATCGCGCTTCGATTCGCAAGGTTGCGGCAGCCAGCGGCCTACTTTGCGTCGTAGGCCTCGGCGTCCCACCAGTCGAGCTGGGCGATGTTGTCGCGGATGTGCTGGCAGCTCTTGTGGAAGCCCTCGAGTTCGTACTCGGAAAGGTCCAGCGTGTAGACCTCCTCGACGCCCTCGGCACCGATCACGCACGGCAGGGAGGTAAAGATGCCCTCCTCGCCATACTGGCCGGTCATGAGCGTGGAGGCGGAAAGCACGGCGTGCTCGTTGTGCAGCACGGCAGCGCAGACGCGCGCGGCGGAGTTGGCGACGGCGTACTCGGTGCACTGCTTGCCCTGGTAGGTCACATAGCCGCCCTTGCGTGCAAGCTCCTCGACCTCCATGTGGTCAAAGGCGTACTTGTCGGGGTTCTCGGCCTGAAGCTCGTTGAGGCTCTTGCCGGCGATGGTCGCGGCCTTAAAGGCAGCCAGTTGGCTAAAGCCGTGCTCGCCGATCATGTAGGCGTCGATGGACTTGGGGCTCACGCCGACCTTCTTGGAGATCTCGGTGCGCAGGCGGGCGGAATCCAGACCGCAGCCCGAGCCGATGATCTTTTTGGGATCGTAGCCGGTCAGGTGCCACAGCTCGGTGCACACGACGTCGCAGGGGTTGGAGATGCTCACGAAGATGCCGTCGAAGCCGGCGTCGACGATGCGCTTGGCAAAGGTGCGGGCGGCGCCGGTGGTAAAGAACAGCTCGCCGTCACGGTTGCCGGCGGCCAGCGCGACCTTGCCGGCAGCGTTGACGATGACGTCGCAGCAGACCAGCTCCTCGTAGTGGTCGTAGCAGTTGACGATCTTGGTGTTATACGGGACAAACGAAAGGGAGTCGCGCAGGTCCTGGACCTCGGACGTCACCTTGGCCTCGTTGATATCGCACAGGTACAGCTCGTCGGCAATGCCCTGCATAAGCAGGCTGTTGGCGACATGTGCTCCTACGTGGCCCTGGCCGACCACACCGATCTTACGCGTCTGGTACATATGAGTATCCTTTCGGCCGAGTTTTTCGCGTCGAACCATTGTAGCGTCCAGCTGCCACTTTGCTAGACTAAAGCGCCGTAGATTTTTGGGACATGCCCTAATCTCTACTTTTGGGGTGATTTGGGCCGCTGACGGCATCGCTGGGTGATGTGCTCGCTCGGATGGGGCCGGTCGTTGTACCATAGCTGCAACTGACTCGTAAGGAGCATCCATGCCCATTCGCATTCCCGACGCCCTCCCTGCCGCCGCGCAGCTCGAGAGCGAGAACATCTTTGTCATGACCGAGTACCGCGCGCTGCACCAGGACATCCGCCCGCTGCGCGTGCTCATCCTCAACCTCATGCCCACCAAGATCGCCACCGAGACGCAAATCATGCGCAAGCTCTCCAACACGCCGCTGCAGGTGGAGGTGGACCTGCTGCGCACCAAGACGCACGAGGCCACGCACGTAAGCGCCGGCCACCTGGAGACGTTCTACCGCACGTTCGACGACATCCGCGATATCCACTACGACGGCCTGATCATCACGGGCGCGCCGGTGGAACAGATGCCGTTCGAAGAGGTCGACTACTGGCCCGAGCTCTGCCAGATCATGGATTGGTCCACCACGCACGTGCACTCTACGCTGCACATTTGTTGGGGCGCGCAGGCGGGCCTGTATCACCACTACGGTATTCAGAAGCACGACCTGCCGGCAAAGGCGAGCGGCGTGTTCGAGCATTATCTGGTGAAGCCGCAAAGCCCGCTGGTCCGTGGTTTTGACGACCGCTTTTATGCCGTGCATTCGCGCAACACCGATGTGCGCCGCGAGGACGTGGAGGCCGAGCCGCAGCTTGAGGTCGTGGCCGTGTCCGACGAGGTGGGCCTGTACATCGTCAAGTCGACCGACAGCCGCCGCTTCTTTGTCTTTGGCCATCCCGAGTACGATACCGACACGCTGCGTTTGGAGTACGAGCGCGACGTGAAGCGCGGCCTCAACCCCCAGGTGCCGGCGCATTACTTCCCAGGGGACGACCCCGCTGCCGAGCCGCGCAACGTCTGGCGCAGCCAGGCGCAGTTGCTCTACACCAACTGGCTCAACTACTACGTCTACCAGACCACGCCTTACGACCTGGCCCGCGCCGGCGAGGAGCACTAGACTGCCGGGGGTACGCCAGCCGTTAGGCGCTGACGATGTTGGGAAGCGGCAGGTCGTGGGCGTCGGTGGGAACGTGGTCGACGCGCTGTTCGTCAAAGGCGATGCCGACGATTAGGCATTTAGGTGCAACTGTGGGCAGGTAGCGGTCGTAGCAGCCTCCGCCGTAGCCCAGGCGCGCGCCGGTGCGGTCGAAAGCCGCGAGCGGCACGATAATCATGTCGAGAGCCTTGGCGGGCACGATGGGGAAGTGGTCGCTGTCGATGTCCGTGGCTGCGAAGGCCCGCGTAGGGTGGGCGATAAACGGGGCCTCGGACGCATCACCGGCAGAGACTGCCCGCATGCACATGCGCTGGCCGCATGCGGCGGCGTCGCTTGCCGAGAACATGCACGGATAGGCCACGCGCCAGCCACGTTTTGCGGCCGCAGCGGCAAACGCGGCGGGGTCGACTTCGGAACCCATGGCGGCATAGACGGCAACGGTGCGTTGGCCCGCAGTGCCGCTGGACTCCATCAGCTCAACAAGCCGCGCGCATACAACAGCGGACTTTGCCGCCCGCACATCCAAATCAAGAGCATCGCGCCGAGCAATCACCGCCCGCCGCAACTCAGCCTTATCCATCCCAGCCTCATCTCCCGAACCTACCAAAAAGGGACAGGTTTATTTTGGCAGGTTTTATCTGGGCAAACACCCAAACCACCACACAAATCATCGCAAAGGGAGCAGTTCATGAACACCTTCGTGGGTTTTGATGAAGAGCTGGTGTTCGCGGCGGTTTGTCTCGATCTGTAACAGTAACTCGGCAAAATTGGACTTAGATGTTGCAGATTGAGACAAAGGGCCGGCGTCATCCGAAAACGTCTCGATTTGTAACATCTGGAGCCGATATTGCCGCCTAGATGTTACAGATTTAGACAAACTGGTGGGACGGGCTGAGCTGCCCCGCCCAAGCAGCGGCAAAAGAAAAGGTAGATTTTCAGGCATGTCCCAAAAATCTACCTTTGTGCCTTAGCCCATCAGGTCGACTACGTTAAAGCCGGCGTTGCTCTTGGCGATGACGTCTCGGCCGCCAAAGACGCAGGTGGGCGACTCGGCTGCGATGCGCGTCACATCGGCGCCGAGCGAGCGCAGCTCACCGGGTGTGCCCGCAAGCATCTGGGCGCGGCGCTCCTCGCGGGCGTGCGGATCGAGTCCAGCCAGGTAGGTCGTGTTGCGGCGTTTGGTGAGCGCGTACGGCTTCACGGGCGCGTCCATGCCGCTCACGCAGCTCACGATAAAGCCCTCAAAGGCGGCCTCGTCGGGCTCAAAGCTGCCAAGCCATGCGCCCGCGCGTTCCACGCGCTCAATCGAAGGATCGACCGCCGGGTCGCGGTAGGTGTAGAACGCCGTCTGGCGCTCGCCGGCAGCGCGGAATCCGCAGCCGTACGCACCGCCCTTCACGCGGATCTCGTTCCACAGGTAGTCGTAGGAGAGCGCGTTGGCAGCCACGGCCCAAGCGCCCGTCACGTCGATGCCCAGGCGACGCGGGTCGCACGCGCGCGCCGCAAAGCAGATGTCGCTGGGGATGACAAAAGCCTCGTGACGGTCGCGCGGCGCCGGTACCACGAGCGCGTCGCGGCCGGCATCGGCGCCGTCGCCCGCGCCAAGCCTCAGGTCGCCCGCGGCATCCCAGTACGCGTTAAAGTCCTCGTCGCTGCCGGTAAAGCTCGCCATGCAGCCATCGGCCACAAAGATGCGGTCTGCCAGCGCGGCAAGCTTGGCGCGCAGGTCGTCCAGTCGCTCGTCAAAGTGCTCGAGCAGATTGCGCAGGAACAGGTAGAAGTCCACGCCCGAAAGCTGCTCGCGCACCACGGCCGAAGGCGAGCTGTAACTCATCGCGCGACCGAGCGCCGCCGAGTGACCGTTGTTGATAAAGCCCTGCTCAAGTCCAATGCGAATCTGCGTGAGCACGTCGCGAACGCGGTCGGCGTCGGCATCGAGCAACAGCGTGCTCGACCACACCTCGCGCGGCAGGCTCGCCAGTGCGTCAATCTTTTCGGACAGGGCGCCGGCGCTCACCAGCAGGTAGGGGCGCACGCCGTCCACTTCGGGCTGCGTCATGACCTCGGTCGTAAAGCTCAAAAAGCCCAGCTTGCCGGCGAGCAAGTTGTCGAGCTCCTCGGCCGAGTGCTCGCGCGTGGGCAGCTGCTTGAGCAGACGGCAGAGCAGCGTCACGTAGGGCAGGTCCTCAAATGCGATGCAGCTCAGGTCGAAGTACTGCATGGCGTAGGCCAGGCGGTTGGTGGGGATGCCGTGGCGCAGACAGGGGATGGGCGCGGTCGTGTCCACAACGAGCGGCGGCTCGGGGCGCGCCTCGCCAATGTCGGACACGCGCAGGCGCGGCAGCGTGGCCTTGTCCTCGGGCGTGTCCTCGGCCTCCTGCGCGGCACGCAGTACGGCCGTGCGCTCGACCACGTCGGCCAGCTCGGCATCGGTCATGGCATCGCGCTTGGCAGCCAGCTCGGCAGCTTCGGCGCCCTCTGCGCCCTCGGCGGCGTCCACCGGCACCAGCTCGACCAGAGCC
The DNA here is from genome assembly GCA_900546725.1 of uncultured Collinsella sp. Classification (GTDB taxonomy): domain Bacteria; phylum Actinomycetota; class Coriobacteriia; order Coriobacteriales; family Coriobacteriaceae; genus Collinsella. The sequence goes on from URDZ01000020.1 coordinate 4,744, forward strand.
ATGTGGTCGTTCTCCAGCACGAGCTCGCGCAACAGGTCCTCAAAGTAGCTGCCGTCCAGCTCGCCACGAAGCTCCTCGTACACCGGGCCGTACTTGAGCGCCAGCGTCGCAGCGTCGTCATCGTAGAGCCACGTGCTCAGCGCGTCGCACGCAATGGCCACGCCGTCGGCGATACCGTAGTCGCGCTGGCGCAGGTCGTATTCGTTGCTGCTGATGATGGCTTCCAGGCGCTCGCGCGGAACGCCATGTTCGCATAAGTCGCGGCAGGCGTCCTGGAACACGCGGCGCAGCTCGCGCGCCACGCCGGGCTGCGCGTTTTGCAGCATGATGAGCTCGTAGGGCTGCAGGCTCTCGGCCGCCGTGTAGCTCACCACGTTGCCGCCCAGGTCGGCGGACAGAATGGCCTTCTTAACCGGCGCTTCGTTGGAGCCCAGCAGTGCTTCAAACAGGATATCCGCCGCGATCGTGCGTTTGCGGTCGAGCGCGTTGCCCAGCACCAGGCCCAGGCCCACCAGGGCGTTCTCGGGTGTGGTGGCCATCTCGACGCGCTTGTACTCGCAGGTCACGGGCGCCTGCACGCCCAGCGGATTGGGCGCCATCGTGGACGGGTCCTCGCCGGCGGCGACGGCAGCGTCCATGCGGCAGCTCGCGGCACTCGGCTGCGACAGATAACGCTCGTCCAAAAACGCCAGCGCGCGGTCCACATCTAGGTCGCCGTAGAGCGTTATATAAGAGTTGGAAGGATTGTAGTGGCGCGCGTGCGTGTCCAGGAACTGCTCGTAGGTGAGCGCGGGAATCGCGCGCGGGTCGCCGCCGCTCTCGTGCGCATAGGCGGTGTCGGGATAGAGCGCGGCGTTGATGGCGTCGTCCAGCACGCTCATGGGGTCGGACAGCGCGCCCTTCATCTCGTTAAACACCACGCCGTTATAGCGCAGCGTGCCCTCGCGCAGGCTGGCGGGGCTGCCGTCGCCCTCGCCCTCGGCGCTCTCTGGCAGATCCAGCTCGTAGTGCCAGCCCTCCTGCTCAAAAATGGTGGGCTTGGTATAGATGGCCGGGTTGAACACCGCGTCCAGGTACACGTCCATCAGGTTATACAGATCCTGCTCGTTGGTGGTGGCAACGGGGTAGATGGTCTTGTCGGGGTAGGTCATGGCGTTGAGGAACGTCTGCATGGAGCTCTTGATCAGGTCGACAAACGGCTCCTTGACGGGAAACTTGGCCGATCCGCACAGCACCGAGTGCTCAAGAATATGGAACACGCCGGTGGAATCGGCCGGCGGCGTCTTAAAGCCAATGGCAAAGGCCTTGTTTTCGTCGTCGCACGCCAGGTACAGCAGACGAGCGCCCGAGGCAGTGTGTCGCAGCACGTAAGCGTCCGAGTCGAGCTCGGGCACGGTCTCGCGGCGCTCGACGGCAAAGCCGTGGCAGGTAGTGCCGGGCACCAGCAGTGCAGCGGCTGCGGCGCGCGGGTCGGTTGAGGTGGTGGGCATATGCAGTCTCCTTTGACGCCCCAGCGGGGGCGAATCGAGTCGAATCCTCGAGAGTATACCCATATGGGGCCGCGACCCTGCGGCGAACTGGAGACGATGCCAGCGGATTGGGCGAAGGGCTCGCGTGCCCGCCGCACGAGCGTGGAAAATTGGACACTCGCCAAACGAGAGTGGATATTCGGACGGACGAGCGAGGATTTCCGGATACCTATCGAACGAGAGTGGATATTTGGACGGAATTTGCCGCAAAAGCCCCAAAAACCGTCCAAATATCCACTCTCGATATCCGACCGTCCGAAAATCCTCGCTCGTCCATCACTCGCGTATCTCTCGTCCCTCATTCGTCTCTAATATGAGAGATGACAGGAAGATGAGAGAAAAATATGAGAGATAACTGAGCAGCAAAGAGACAGGCAATCATGGTATTGTCTCAATACCGATTGTTCTACCAGCAAAAATATGTATAAATGAAGCAAATGGTAGACATTCCATCTCTATCTATCTCTTATCTCTAAGCCGAGAGATAGAGAGATAAATGAGAGATAATTACGAGAGATAACTGAGAGACGAGGGAAATCTATCCGCGGCATTCTCCGCAGGACCGAGCGAAAGGACGTGCAGATGAACGAAAACGAGCTGACCGGTCTGCTTGAGTCTTTAAGGCGTATGGGCTCGGATGATCTTAACGTCGAAGTGAAGGAGAGCGCCACGACGCTTTCCCGCGACGTATGGGAAACGGTGAGCGCATTCGCGAACACTGCCGGCGGAATCATCGTGCTCGGAGTGAGTGAGCGCGCAGGTTTTGTCCCGGTTGAGAACTTCGAGACCGAGAAAGTGCTCAACCAATTTGTGTCAGGCATGGGTGATGCGGGCGGTCGAGGAAAGCTGGCCAATCCGCCTAAATACACGATCGAGCGAGTGGAGCTTCAGGGCGTCATCGTTCTCGTCATTACGATTGAGGAGCTCGATCCGTCGAGCAAGCCCTGCTATGTCATAGAGCGGGGCGCCCAGGGCGGCAGCTACAAGCGCATCGATGACAAAGATGTGCCGCTTTCATCGACTGAGGTGCTCGCATTGGCGTCATACGGTCGAGCGACTCCGAGCGATCGCGACGCGGTGGCGGGTGCGGGCGCGGACAATCTCGACGAGACGCTGGTCGACCGTACGATAGATCGGGCTTTCTCGTTGACGCCCCGGGCAATGCGCGGCGCGCCGGACAAACAAACGAAGCTGGAGCGCCTAAATATCCTTGATTCCCAGGGCAATGTCACCAAGGCTGGACTCCTAGTTGTGGGCACCTACCCTCAGCAGTTCTATCCCAAGCTCTTCATTGACGTGGCTGTCCATGCGGGAACTCAGAAGGGCATGGCGGGGTCGCTGAGGTTCATGGACCGCACAATCTGTGAGGGAACGTTGGGCGAGATGATCTCGGATGCTGTCGCGGCCGTCGCCAAGAATTTGCGGCGAACCTCGACCGTCCAAGGTGTCTCGCGTGTCGACTCGCTGGAGATTCCCGAGGAGGTTCTGCGCGAGGCAATCGCCAACGCCGTAATCCATCGAGAATACGGGGATCGGTTCTGTGGACAATCGATTGCCGTCGACGTCTTTGACAATCGTGTCGAGGTGACGAATCCTGGCGGCCTTTACGGGGGAAAGACTCGCGAGAACTTGTTTGACGGCAGCTCCCGATGCCGTAACGCGACGCTCGTGAAACTCATGTCGATTGTCCCGCTGCCGGATGGCGCAGGTTCGCCGGCTGAGGGCAATGGCTCGGGCATCCCGATGATGATCGATGCCATGCGCGCGCATGGTCTGGCCGAGCTCCTGTTCTGCCCGGGGCTCGATCGGTTCAAGGTCGTACTTTACCGTTCAAAGATCGAGCCGGTCGATCATGGCGGGGGCTTAATTGTGACGGCACTCAAACACTACGGCGAGCTGGGGACGCGTGAGCTGGCAGAACGCACGGGGCTTACAATTTCCCAGGTTAGGTCGCGCGTCAACGCGCTCATTGCTCAAGGCGAGCTTGAGCCCACGGCGCCGTCGACAAGCCGCAACCGCAAATATCGACTGTCAGAGCGCGTGGAATAAATGCGTTAGTGGACGAGGCGACTCAATAATCGACCCTCGATTGGCGCCCACTAAGGTAAAGCGGTTGTTGCCCAGTCGACGGTGATGCTAAAGACTCGGCTTACGCCGGCATGGCCCCGAACCCGTCCATCAAGAACAGCCTAAGAACCAGCTTGATGACATATCCCGGTTTGACTTCAGCCGTGCCAAAGACGCTGCGTTCGGCGAGCTCGCTGCAGTATGCGTAGATATCGCGGATAAGGTCCGCGCCCGAAAGCGTAAACATGTAGCCTGCGTCCGAAAGCGCATTGGGCGCGGCGGGCAACTTGGCCATGTGGCAGAACGTTTGCAGGTCGGGCGCCATAACATTCTGGTAGTCGAGGTGGCCGCTGGTATCCTGTGCGGCAAGCTCCAATTGGCGCGCAAAATCCAGCGCCGCCGCTAACACAAAGCTCGGCGTAGGCGCATTGACGTCCTGGGTGGTCGCCACAAGCCTGCCCGCCGCCTGCGTGATAAGCCAGGCGACCTCGCGCTGGCAGCGCACGGCCTTGCGCGTAACCGGCTTGATGGACGAAGAAGAAACGCTCCCCTTAGGTGGATTCGAAGCAGCCATAAGGCCCTCCCATGAACGACCCGGTCCAACAAGCCCGGATGAAACACGTGCTACATCAGTATACAGGGAAGTGGGGTAGCGGGGTACAAGCGCGCCAGCGGCAAACCGAGAGCATCAACGATGTGCCGATCGCGGAATGAGATCTCGTAATAATTGACTCTCGGCCATATTATTGAGGGGCATAACTCGCGTTCGTATGGTTGTAGGTGCTGGCGATGAACGACATTGACCTTGCTGTTCCGTTGATGGATGGACCAAGCTATGACCGCGCCTGCAGTCTCGTGCCTTCCGAATACGTTGAGGCATGGGAGTGGTTTCTGGGTGAGGAACAGCGCGGCGGCGTTTGGACCAGCCTTCCGCACCACACCAAGGAAGATAGCCCTCAGTATCAGTATCGTTTGAGAATTGGCTCGGACTTCTTTCCCGTAACGCGGGATTCAGGGATCTTCTGGCCGGGCCAGGATCGGGTGAAGCAAGATCCCAATAAGATCTTTGCGCTTTCGGTCCATAACTCTAAAAAGAGCTTCTACACCGATGTACCTCCGCTCTATTTGGACGATGGTACGTGGGTCATTAAGTATTCGGTCCAAGCGCCAGGCGCCGTTGGTTCTCGAGACCAGAATTACAACAGTAAAATGCTCAACTGCATGGAATGTGGCGTTCCAGTCGGAGTCATATTTGCAACCGAGGTGGGCTACAAGGTGCTCGGCCTTGCGTTTGTTGAACGGTTCGAGCCCGAAAACGGATGGTTTGTTCTGCACGGTCCTGTTCATAAAGGCGGACCGGACCCCCGTTTTGCGCCCGACATGAGCTATCTGAAGCACATGCCCGTCGATATTGAGTTTGCCGGACAGGGTACGACCGACGACGAAAAGGTCCGCTATGCGTTAAGGCGCGAGCGATTGGGGCAGCAATGGTTCCGCAAGCAGCTCGTTGCCGCCTATGATGGCCGTTGCGCGGTGTCGGACTGCGGCGTCAGCGAAGCTCTGGAGGCTGCACATATCGAGAATTACTCGGGACCCAAATCGCAGGTTGCCAGCAACGGCATTCTGCTTCGGCGCGACTTACATGCTTTATTCGATGCTCATCTGATTTCGTTTGAGCCTGTTTGCGGCGAATATCGGCTGTGCGGATCGTACCTGCTGGATAAGACCGGCTACGCTTCCTTTGCGGGTGCGACGCTAAGGCAGCCGAATGAGCGTCAGTGGCGACCCAATGCGGTGTTTCTTGAGGCCCATCGCATTGAGTTCGATCGCTCGGAAAAGAAGCGTGAAAAGGCGGGGCTTCTGCCGTATTAGCGTATTTGGCTTTGGCATTCTTTGACGATCGTGTTGTTTGATCGGATCGCGTGGCGATGCAATCTCGCGCATGCCCGCCGGTGCATGCTCTTCCTGTTTTGTATAGCGAGAGGGGAGCGTGTATGAGCTGGCGAGGCGATATTGTGATGGGGAAGTACGGAAAACTGCCGTGTGCCCTTATAGACAACAATATGTTTCCGAGCGTAGAGGTTGATTGCGGGTCGTTTGTCGTCACCTGCCCTTGCTGCGGCTCGCAAATACCGTGTCTCGACATTCGGTTCATCGATGCGCGCGACAGGTTCAGCGACGAAGTGAGAAAACAGACAGGCGTTCATATGCCGGTGTATCCGGAGAAATGCCCCGTTTGTGGCCTCGATATCGTGTACGACGCCGGCGACGAGGGATAGGTGATGCGGAGGAGCTGACTGTGAAGGCCTCTCCGTCCCTACAAATAAATCCCCTCACCGAGCTGCTTGTGGAACTCGGCGTGATGGTCGCGTGCCCAGGTAAAGAGCGCCTGGTCAAAGTCGGTACGCGTGGCCGGGACGCCAAAGACGCCGGCAACTTCGACGCGTATAAACTCCAGTGCCGGCAGCTTGTTGATGGCAGTGAGGGCAAACGGGGACGAGGGCTCCTCGAACAGATAGCGGCTGCCTTGCAGCGCGTCGCAACTGGTGCACGTGTTGCCGAGCGACGGGGCTTTGGAGGCTCGCGCGCCTACGGGCTTGTAGCCGCAGCGCTTATGAAGGTAGTCGCGGATCTCGCCCGGCACGCAGCCAAGAGCGGGCACGATGGCGAGTGCGTTGGCGTTGGCCGTGTCGATGGCAATGTGCCCGGCTTCGTTGGGCGCGTGCGCGATGGCGATGCTCTCGTCGTTATCGGCTCGATAGGGAATGCCGAAGGCCGCGACCGAGGTCTCTTTGTGACACTTCCAGCACTCGCGCTTGCCCAGTACTAGATATATATACGGCGCAGAGGGGTCGGATCGGTCAATACCGGGCAGCCACTCGGCAAAGGGCTCGGGGTTGACGCCGCTGGGTACATACCAGATTTTCTTGGTCCGGTCCCATTTGGCGCCCAACGCCTTGGCTTCTTCTTTGTGCGAAAAGGGAACATCGAGCTCGGTGCGCATGGTGGCTCCTTGGTGCTGCAGGTGTAAGTGGCTCAAGGATACCGCAGGGCGCAGACATCGTGGCGTTTTGCCGAGAAGCTGTGGTGCGGACTGATTGGTTATATCGATGGATAGATCGGCAAGTAGATGGTCGGCTTTTGGCCAGTTGGGCGGTTGGAGCTGCCAGCGGATTTGGCGACATAAAACAAAACAGCCCAGAGGGCATAGCCTCTGAGCTGCGAACATTTGGTGGGCGTTAGAAGATTTGAACTTCTGACCTCTTCCGTGTCAGGGAAGCGCTCTCCCCCTGAGCTAAACGCCCGATCAAGGGTGCGCAAGCGCGCAAGGGATAATATAACGGAGCCTGAACTCGGTGGCAAGAACATTTTTAAAAATCGCTTACATTGTGGAATTCGGGGGCTTCGTCATATCCATTTAAAAAGAGCCTGCTGCCGCGATTTGGCTGTCGCATAATGCAAGGCCATTGCGGTATCGAGCTATGGAAAGACACCTGCGGAATTGTCCTACCGATAAGCGGACAAGCCTCCAGCTGGTGACTTCGCCGTGGTAAGGTAAGCCGAATTGTTTCCAGGCTGTTTCGGGGGAGTGGAATGAGCAAAGAGTGTGTCGAGCAGGTCGAAGGCGCAGGGGCTTCGGTGCCGATGACCGATATATCGAACATTGATGTGCCCGAGGGCACCGACGAGCTCAGCCGCAACACCCGTCGCGCCTGGCGCGAGCGCCTTAACGATGCGTCGTCGCGCAAGATGATCACGGGCGTCTTGGCTACGCTGGTGGGCGGTTCGTTTTGGGGCTTCTCGGGCACCAGCGCGAGCTTTCTGTTCGATACCTACCACGTCGACACCTTGTGGCTTATGAGCGTGCGTCAGATTCTCGCCGGTCTACTCTTTATGGCCGTGGTTGTTACGCGCGACCGCGAGCGCCTGGTCAAGCTCTGGACCACACCCGCCGATCGCAAGCAGCTGCTGCTCTTTACCGCTTTTGGCCTGCTGTTCAACCAGTTTTGCTATCTTTCGGCCGTGCGCCTGACGAACGCCGGAACCGCGACGGTGCTCCAGTGCCTGCAGCTCGTTATCATCATGGGCTACACCTGCGTGATCGATCGCCGCATGCCGCGTACTCGCGAAGTCATCGGCATTGGCCTGGCTCTGGGTGGAACCTTTTTAATCGCCACCGGCGGCGACCCCACCAGCCTGAATATCTCGCCGCTTGGCCTGGCAGCAGGTCTTATGTGTGCGGTCAGCGCCGCGTGTATGGCGGTGATTCCCGCCAAGATCCTGCCCGAATACGGCAGCCCCATCGTCACGGGCTCGGCAATGCTCACGGCGGGCGTGATCTCATGTGTCTTCGTGCAGCCCTGGGCGCATGTGCCGGCACTCGACGCTGCCGGCGTCGAGGCGCTCGCGGTGTTCGTGGTTATCGGCTCGTTTTTTGCTTACATGCTCTATATGCAGGGCGTTAAGGACATCGGCTCGGTGCGTGCGAGTCTCATCGGAACCGTGGAGCCCGTCTCGGCGACCATCACCAGCGCCGTTATGCTGGGCACGGTGTTTTTGCCGACCGACCTTATCGGCTTTGCCATGATCATCGTGATGATGTTCCTCACGGTGTAGCTGGCGCCGCTGCCAAGACGGAAAAGGTGTTGTGCCGCATTTTCGCCAATTGATGTCCGTGTCTGGAGTTTAGCTGTCGATGCTCAAAATGCCATAAACTAGTAACGTTATGGACTTTTTCATTGCGACTCAATTGCGAGGATTTCTTTATGGCTGGTAATCACTTTAAGGGCAGCGATAGCGGCCGTCCTGCAGTTCCGCCGCGTCCGAACGGGGCTGGTAAGGCCGGCACGCCGGGCGGCGCTGGACAGGGCGGTTCCGGTAAGCGCGTGTCCCCGGGCGAGACAGCGATGTTTACCGCTCTGTACGAGCAGTCTCAAAAGGCAAAAAAGACCGGCCGTGCAAGAGGGAATGTCTTTGCGGGCGGTGCAACCTCCACGTCGCAGCCGAGCGGGGCTCCTTCGGTACCCGCGAACAACGCAGGTGCTGCCAACGCCGCGAATGCCGCCGGCAACGTTAATGCCGACAAGGCCGCCAACAATACTCCCTCTGCCGGTGGCGCGGGGCTTACGGGTAACCTTGGCACGATTTACACCGGCGCCTCCGAGACTGGCACGTTCGCCCGCCTGGATGATAGCGGTGCCGAGTTTGCGGGCTCGGGTTCCAAGGAAGATTATTACGATTTTGGCTTGAACTACGGTGGCGACGCTTCGCCGAGTTCGACCTCTGACGGTCTGGTCCGTCATCGCCATCGCAAGGGCGAGCGCAAAAAGCGTCACACCGGCGCCATTATTGCCGTTGTAGTCGCGGTGCTTCTCGTTGCGCTTGGCGCAAGCGGCTTTATGCTGCTTAACTCGGCAAAGACCGTAAAGAGCGAAGCGAAGGAGGCTGTCGAGATCGTCGGTGGCCTTAAGGACAAGGTCACGTCGGGCGATTTTTCGACGCTGCCTGACGACGCGAAGAAGATCGATGAGCTCTGTAACAGCATGAAGGCGGAGACCTCGAGCCCGCTGTGGGCGGCGGCTTCGTTTATCCCGGTGTATGGCAGCGATATCAATGCGGCCCGCACCATGATTGACGCCCTGTCCGATGTCTCGAGCAATGCGCTGGTTCCCATGGCCGATAACCTTTCGCAGGCTACGCCCGGCAAGCTGTTCCAGGACGGCATGATTAACGTGTCCGCGCTGCAGGCGGTCGCCGATTCGCTTTCCAGCAGCTCGAAGGTGTTCAAGAGCGCCAACGAGAAGGTCCAGGGCATTGGCGATACTCATATTTCCCAGGTGACCGAGCTGGTCGATAAGGCCAAGGACGGCTTTGCCACCCTCAACGGCGCGGTTGACGCGGCGGAGAAGGTCGCCCCCGTCCTTCCCCAGATGCTCGGCGCCAACGGCCAGACGCGCAACTACCTTATGTACGCCATGAACAACGTCGAGATTCGTGCTTGCGGCGGCTTTGGCGGTTCGCAGGGCCTGATTTCGGTCACTGACGGCCAGATGTCGATTGGCGAGTTTGTTCCCCGCATTGGACTCAGCGAGGATGAGGCAGTCGAGAGCGTCGACGAAGAGGATGAGGCGCTGTTCGGCAACCACAGTAACCTGTACAACTCGGGCAATACCTATTCGCCTGATTGGCCCCGCAACTCGCAGCGTGTCGCCGCGCTGTGGAAGTCCCAGTATGGACAGGACGTTGATGGCGTCATCGGTATCGACCCGGTGTTCCTGCAGTATCTGCTGGGCCTGGTCGGTAATGTCTCGCTGCCCGACGGAACGGTTGTCGACGGCACCAACGCCGCAAAGGTCCTCATGCACGATGTGTACTGGAACTATCCGGTCGAGGAGTCGGACGGCATCTTTGCATCCGTCGCCAGCGCTGCCTTCGACAAGATCCTTGGCGGTATCGGCGATGTCGATGTTACGAAGCTTGTCAGCGCCGTTGAGCGCGGTGCCGAAGAGGGCCGCCTGATCGCGTGGATGAGAAACGATGATGAGCAGAATGCCATCAAAGAGACGGGCATTGACGCTTCGCTGCCCGATCCGGATGACCCGAGCGCCGATCCTGTTGCCGGCGTTTACTTTAACAACCTGAGCTTCTCCAAGCTCGACTGGTACCTGAACGCCGATACGCAGATTGGTCAGGGCGTGAAGAACGGTGACGGCACGTGCTCCTATCGCATCACCGTTACCCTGACGAACATCATGACGCAGGAGGAGGCTGGCAAGCTGCCCGACTACGTTGCGGCGAGCGCACCCGATGCCGCGCGTGACGACGAGCGTCTGAATGTCTCGTTGTTTGCCCCGACGGGCGGCAACATTACTGATCTGACCGTCGAGGGCACCCAGTTTGGTCTTGGCGCCGCTACGTGGCATGGAATCCCCTTCTATTCGGGCACCGTTGACCTGCATGCTGGCGAGACGACGACGATCACGTATACGCTGACCACGTCGGCCGAGGCGGGGGACAAGCCGCTTACGCTGCGTCAGACTCCTACATGCCAGGCGGCTCGCGACAGCGCGTCGGCGTAGGGTTTTTCTGGTAGCGCAGATAATCGAGTACCATTTTGGGGCGGACAGGCAATCTGTTCGCCCCTATTTTGTAAGGAGAGCGCATGAAGTACTTTGGCACCGACGGCTTTCGTGGTGAGGCCAACGTTGGGCTGACGGTAGAGCACGCTTATAAGATTGGCCGTTTTGTGGGCTGGTATTACGGCGCCAACCGCGAGCGCAAGGCACGCGTGATCGTGGGCAAGGACACGCGTCGCTCGAGTTATATGTTCGAGGCGGCGCTGGTGAGCGGCCTGGTCGCGAGCGGTGCGGACGCCTATATGCTGCACGTGATCCCCACGCCGGGCGTAGCGCATCAGACTGTGGAAGGCTGCTTCGATTGCGGCATCATGATCAGCGCGAGCCACAACCCGTTTTGCGATAACGGCATTAAGCTCGTCAACAGCGACGGCTTTAAGATGGACGAGGACGTGCTGGAGCTCATTGAGGACTACATCGATGGCAAGAGCGAGGTGCCGCTGGCAACGGGCAACCACATCGGCGCCACGGTGGACTACATGCAGGGTCGCAACCGCTACATTGCTTCGCTCATCGCCAGCGCGAACTTTTCGCTGCAGGGCGTCAAGATCGGCATCGATTGCGCCAACGGCTCGGCATCCTCGGTGGCCAAGCCGGTGTTCGACGCACTGGGCGCCGATGTGCGCGTGATCAATGCCGCGCCCGACGGCTTTAACATCAATGTCGACTGCGGCTCTACGCATATTGAGCGCCTGCAGCGCCACGTGGTGGAGCAGGGCCTGGATGTGGGCTTTGCCTACGACGGCGATGCCGACCGCTGCCTGGCCGTGGACGAGCGCGGCCGCGTGGTCGACGGCGACCAGATCTTGTACGTGTGCGGCGTGTACCTGAACAAGCACGGGCGTCTCTCGGGCGGTACCGTGGTACCGACGATCGCCAGCAACTTTGGCCTGATCAAGTCGTTGGAGCTTGCCGGACTGAGCGCCGTGACCAGCGGCGTGGGCGACCGTCACGTGTATGCCAAGATGCGCGAGGGCGGCTACAGCCTGGGTGGCGAGCAGACGGGCCATACGATCTTTGGCGATATCGAGCGCACGGGCGACGGCATTATGACCTCGCTGCGCGTGATGGAAGTGATTCGTGCCGAGCGCGAGACGCTCTCGCAGCTCACGGCTCCGTGCAAGCTGCTGCCACAGGCGCAGGTGGCCGTGCACGTGGCGGACAAGGACGCCGCGCTCGAGAACATGGGCGTGCAGAACGCCATCGCCGAGGCCGAGGCTGCGCTGGCAGGCGAGGGCCGCGTGCTCGTGCGCAAGAGTGGAACCGAGTCGGTTATCCGCGTGCTGGCCGAGGCGCCCGACCAAGCATCCGCCGATGCCGCCATGAAGCGCATCGCCGCCGCGCTGGAAGCTCTGTAAGGTAGTCATTGGGGACGTTCTTAAACAACTAGGTGGAAAGGGGGCGCTGCGGATTGGTTCCGCGGCGTCCCCTTTGCGTTGGCGTGTCGGTTATGCCTTACAGCTCGTACAGCGTGGTGAACTTGTCCTGCAGGTAGCTGCAGTAGTAGCGGGCGTCAAAGTCCATGCCGCACGCGCCCTTGATGAGCTCCGGTGCGTCCTTGGCACGGCCCCACTGCCAAATGTGCTCGCCCAGCCAGGCACGGACGGGCGCCAAATCGCCGCTCGCACAGGCACCGGTAAGGTCGACGCCGTCGCGGCACATGGCCGGCACAAACATAGCGTCGTAGGCGCTACCCAGCGCATACGTGGGGAAGTAGCCAAACGAGCCACCGCTCCAGTGCGTATCCTGCAGGCAGCCGTGCGTGTCGTCGGGAACGGGAATGCCCAGGTACTCATCCATAAAGCGATTCCAAAGCGCGGGGATGTCCTTGGCCGTGGCCTCGCCGGCAAACAGCATGCGCTCGATCTCGTAGCGCACCATAACGTGCAGCGGATAAGTGAGCTCGTCCGCCTCGGTGCGGATCAGCGACGGCCGTGCGATGTTCACGGCATGGTAGAGCGTATCCTCGTCCACACTGCCATAGACCTCGGGCGCGTGACGGCGCAGCACCTCGAGCAGCGGGCCCATAAAGGCGCGACTGCGACCCACGGTGTTCTCGAAAAAGCGGCTCTGGCTCTCGTGGATGCCCATGGAAGTGCCGCCCTCCAGGCGGGTGCGCGCATAGGCAGGATTGACGCCCAGCTCGTACATGGCGTGTCCCGCCTCGTGGATGATGCTGTAGACGTTGGAGATGCAGTCGTCCTCGTAGATGTGCGTCGCGATGCGCGCGTCGCCCACGGCAAAGCCCTCGCTAAACGGGTGCTCGGTAAAGGCAAGCGTGGTGTCGTTCAGGTCCAGGCCGACGAGCTTCATAAGGTCGAAGCTCATGGCGCGCTGTGCGGCCTCGGGCACGCGGGCGTGCAAAAAGTCGGCAGCGGGCTGCTGGCCGCGCTCGCCGATGGCGTGCACGAGCGGCACGACCGTCGCCTTGACCTCATCGCAAAACGCATCGAAGCTCTTGGCGGAAAGGCCGCGCTCGTACTGGTCGAGCCAAACATCGTATGGGTCGCGCTTGGGGTCCATGAGCTCGGCCTGATGCTTAAGTTGGGCGACGATTCTATCCACATAGGGCTCAAAGCTCGCCCAGTCATTGGCCGTCTTGGCCTTGTGCCACACGGCGTCGGCCTCGCAGGTGAGCCTGGTCCAGGCCTCGGCCTCCTCGGTGGGAATGACGCTCGCTTCGCGCTGGTCGCGGCCGAGTACGCGGATCTCGTCGAGCAGCTGCGGGTCGTCGATCTTGCCGCTGGCGACGGTTTCGCGTGCCAGCGAGCGCACAAGTTCGACAGACTTTTCGCTGGTCAGGAGCTTATGATGCTCGCCGGCAAGGGTGCCCATGGCGTCGGCGCGCGCTGCGGCGCCGTTGGCGGGGGCAATGGTCGCGCCGTCAAACTCGGCAATCTTGAGCAGGTACTCGCGGGTCCACAGCTTGCCCTCGAGCTTGCGGAATTTTTTGACGGCCTTATCGACCTTCATGCTTTTGGGCGTCTTGCCCGCTGCGGGCTCGGCCTTCTTATCGTGCTTCTTTCCCATACCATATCCTTGATCTCGCGAACCGAGCGCCACGGATGGGCGCACGGCCAGTTTACACAGCTACCTGCCTTGTACCCAGCACGAACAAAACGGAACGCGGCGATATGCCCAAACAATGTGGTATCCTGTAGCCCAATGCGTTGACGGAGAGGGTTTTGCCCGCCGCGTCGCCGGCAAGAGAGGGAAGGTCATGGGCTGTAAGCCTTCCTGCGGTGGCAAGGGCCAAGCGTTCACTCCCGAGCAGCGACCTCAACGGGCACGCGGCCGGCGGCGGCGATGTCCCCAGTAGGGAAGCCGTGAGCCTCGCGACAAGGGGCAAAGAGTGGGCGCGGCGGGCCAGACATCCGCCGGGTCAAACAAGGTGGTACCGCGGAATTCAACCGTCCTTGGGCAATGCACATGCCCGAGGACGGTTTTTTGTTACCGAACCGGGCCGCGTTTTCGCAACGTCAGACGGCGGCAGCCGCCTCGGCAAGCGGGGAGCGCGAGAGACGAAAGGGAAGACATGAGTCTGATTGATGATCTGGTCAAACTCGAGGAAGAGGCCAAGGAGCTCGTCGCAGGCGCCGACGATGCCGCAAAGCTCGAGGCCGCGCGCGTTGAGCTGCTCGGCCGCAAGGGCCGCATCACCGGCCTGATGCGCATGATGGGCAAGCTCGCCCCCGAGGATCGTCCCGTGATGGGCAAGCGCGCCAACGAGATGCGCCAGCTGATCGAGGGCATGCTCGACGAGCGCACCACCGAGATGAAGGCCGCCGCCCTCAAGCACGCACTCGAGCACGAGGCCGTCGACATCACGCTACCGGGTATCCGTCCGCAGATCGGCCACCAGCACCTGATCAAGCAGATCATCGAGGAGGCCGAGGACATCTTCTGCGGCATCGGCTACACCGTCGAGTCTGGCCCCATGGTCGACACCTCCTATTACAACTTCACCGCGCTCAACGCCCCCATGGATCACCCGAGCCGCTCGGCCCGCGATACCTTCTATGTGGTCGACAACAACCCCGGCAGCGTCGCGCACCCCGAGGCTCACGCCCACGGCGAGTCCGACGTGCTGCTGCGCACCCAGACCTCGGGCGTGCAGATCCACACCATGGAGTCGCAGAAGCCGCCCATCTACATGATCTGCCCGGGCACCGTCTACCGTCCCGACACGGCCGACGCCTGCCACCTGCCGCAGTTCAACCAGATCGAGGGCCTGGTCGTCGACGAGGGCATCACCTTTGGCGATCTTAAGGGCACGCTCGACTACTTTGTTAAGTGCATGTTTGGCGAGGACCGCAAGACGCGTTACCGCCCGCACTTCTTCCCCTTCACCGAGCCGAGCTGCGAGGTAGACGTGAGCTGCCACGTGTGCGGCGGCAAGGGCTGCAACTTCTGCAAGCACAGCGGCTGGATCGAGATTCTGGGCTGCGGCATGGTCGACCCCAACGTCCTGATTAACTGCGGCATCGACCCCGAGAAGTACACCGGCTTCGCCTTTGGTATTGGCGCCGAGCGCGTCGCGGCCCTGCGCTACGACCTGCCCGACCTGCGCACGCTCATGACAGGCGATATGCGCTTCCTGAACCAATTTTAGGCTGCGGCTTGCCCAAGCACGGCACCTCGGCGCTCATTCGTCGCTTGCGTACCAAAGTACGCGGCGCTCCTCTTTCGGGCCGATCTGCCGCACTTGGACAACCCTCGCTTTGTAAGGAATGTTCACAAAGTTGAAGTTTCCACCTGCATCTCTTCGCAGGCTTTCAGTATGAAAGGAGAGCTAGATGCGTGTTTCTTACGACTGGCTCAAGACCATGATCGATATTCCGGAGGATCCCAAGACCCTTTCGGACGAATATATCCGTACCGGCACCGAGGTCGAGGCGATCGACACCGTGGGCGAGTCCTTCGACCACGTGGTGACCGCCAAGGTGCTCACCAAGACCCCGCACCCCGATAGCGACCATATGTATGTGTGCTCGGTCGACGTGGGCGACAAGAACCTCGACGCCGACGGCAACCCCGCTCCGCTGCAGATCGTCTGCGGCGCGCAGAACTTCGAGGCCGGCGACCACATCGTCACGGCCATGATTGGCGCTGTCCTGCCCGGCGACGTCAAGATCAAGAAGAGCAAGCTTCGCGGCGTCGTGTCCATGGGCATGAACTGCTCCGCGCGCGAGCTCGGCCTGGGCGGCGACCACTCCGGCATCATGATCCTGCCCGAGGATACGCCCTGCGGCATGCCGTTTGCCGAGTACGTGGGCTCGAGCGATACCGTGCTTGACTGCGAGATCACGCCCAACCGTCCCGATTGCCTGTCCATGATCGGCATGGCCCGCGAGACCGGCGCCATCTTCGACCGCGATTTCCACGTTGAGCTGCCTGCCATCAAGGCCGAGACCGGCCGCGCGACCGACGACGAGCTTTCGGTCGAGATTGCCGACGAGGGCCTGTGCGACCGCTACGTCGCCCGCATCGTGCGCAACGTGAAGGTCGGCCCCTCGCCCGACTGGATGGTCAAGCGCCTCAACGCCCTGGGCGTGCGCCCGCACAACAACATTGTCGATATCACCAACTACGTGATGATGCTCACCGGTCAGCCGCTGCACGCCTTTGACCTGGACACCTTTGCCGAGCGCGATGGCCGCCGTCGTGTGGTGGTCCGCGCCGCCCAGCAGGATGAGAAGTTCACGACGCTCGACGGCGAGGAGCGCACGCTCGACGCCGGCATGGGTCTCATCACCGACGGCGAGCGCCCCGTGGCGCTGGCCGGCGTTATGGGCGGCATGGATTCCGAGATCGAGGACGACACCGTCGATGTGATGGTCGAGAGTGCCTGCTTCAACGCCGGTCGCACCTCGCACACCAGCCGCGACCTGTCCCTGATCTCCGACGCCTCCATTCGCTTTGAGCGCCAGGTTGACGAGACCGGCTGCGTGGACGTCGCCAACGTTGCCTGCGCGCTCATCGAGGAGATCGCCGGCGGCGAGGTTGCTCCCGGCTATGTCGACGTTTTCCCTGCGCCCAAGACTATCGACAGCATCAAGCTGCGCCTGGCCCGCGTGCATGCCATCTGCGGTGCCGACATCGAGCCCGAGTTTATCGAGCGTTCGCTCACCCGCCTGGGCTGCACCGTCGAGCGCGACGGCGATGACTTCATGGTCACCCCGCCGAGCTTCCGTCCCGACCTGCCGCGCGAGATCGACCTGATCGAGGAGGTCCTGCGCCTGTGGGGCATGGGCCGTGTGACGGCGACCATCCCGGCTGCCAAGAACCACATCGGCGGCCTGACCCGCGAGCAGAAGCTCACCCGCAAGGTCGGCGAGATCCTGCGCGCCTGCGGCCTCAACGAGACCACGACTTTCGGCTTTGCCGCCCCGGGCGACCTGGAGAAGATCGGTATGTCCACCGAGGGTCGCGGTTGCCCCGTGGTGCTCATGAACCCGCTGGTAGCCGAGCAGACCGAGATGCGTCGTTCGCTGTTGCCGGGCCTGCTGCAGTCCGTGGCCTATAACGAGGCCCACGGCACGCCCAACGTGCACCTGTACGAGGTCGGCAGCCTGTTCCACGGTCGCGAGAACGCCAGCCTGCCCAAGGAGACCAAGTCCGTGGCGGGCGTGCTCTCGGGCCAGTGGAGCGAGCAGTCCTGGAACATGAAGTACCGCAAGCTGCGTTTCTTCTTTGGCAAGGGCATTGTCGAGGAGCTGCTCGCCCAGCTGCGCATCGAGAAGGTTCGCTTCCGTCCCGTCGAGGGCGAGGGCTACGCTTTCTTGCAGCCGGGTCGTGCGGCCGAGGTTCTGTCCGGCGGCACCGTACTGGGCTGGGTCGGCGAGATTCACCCCGAGGCGCGCGAGGCGATGGGCATCGATGAGGTCGTCGTTGCCTTTGAGCTCGATCTGGACAAGCTGATCAAGGGCGCCCGCAATCAGGAGAACTACCGCGAGTTCTCGCAGTACCCGGCTGTTGAGCACGACCTTGCTATCGTGGTCGACAATGCTGTGACCTGCGAGGATCTTGAGCGCCGCATTACCAGCGCCGGCGGCAAGCTGCTCGAGGGC
>URDZ01000021.1:0-21273 GCA_900546725.1 uncultured Collinsella sp.
TCTTGTACCACTTTACGACGAGATCTATAACAAGCATAACCGCAGCTACTTTGAAGCACTTGAAGTAAAAGCTGAGGAAATGGCTAAGAAGTATGATTGTCCCTTTGTGGATAATGAAATGCCTTATGGCAGAGTCCCGCAGGGACATCCGGTGATCGTAGATTATTTCTATCATGAGGAAATCCGAGGGACAGAGAATACCGGAAAAAGAAATCGTTAAACTCTCTACTCTATCCAAAACTACTATCCCTTGCAAACAAGGCCCTTACAAGGCGTGGAATCATCGTGTCCACTTTTGAAAAAACAACTTCCGCAAAAATGTTCCTCATGTCTACTTTTGAAAAAGCAAATCAAAAATAAATATTTTTCGTGTCTACTTTTCTTGACTACTACAATATCATGAACGCATTTTCTGAGTTCGTCGTGAAAAGTGTGTATGCGCATCAAAAGTTCGCTGTAAAAAATGTAGATCAAATCCCAAAATTCATTGCATTTTTTGCGATTCGGTGGTATACTATATTTGCAGTATGAGATAGGGGGTGCAAGTATGTATCGAATCGCAATGGAAAAGCTACTGAAATGGAAAGAAAGCAAGCGGCGGAAGCCGCTGATTATCGAGGGAGCACGGCAAGTCGGGAAAACCTGGCTGATGAAGGAATTCGGAAAGCTCTATTATACCGATACCGTATATATCAACTTCGATTCCAATTCCAGAATGGCTGAACTGTTTGCCTCTGATCTGGACACAGAGCGTTTGATCATGGGGTTGGAATTGTATTCCGGTCGAAAAATTGATCCCGACCACACCCTCCTGATTTTTGATGAGGTACAGGAAGTGCCAAGAGCGCTCAGCTCTCTCAAGTACTTTTACGAAAATGCGCCGGAGTACCACATTGTATGCGCAGGCTCTCTGCTGGGCATTGCCCTGCATGAAGGCACTTCATTCCCGGTGGGCAAAGTGGATTTTTTGAAGCTATACCCGCTCTCTTTCAAGGAGTTTTTGATGGCCACCGGTAAGGAGCGTTTTGCAGAGCTGCTCAACAAGCAGGATTATCCGATGATCACGAGCTTTAAGCAGACCTACATTGATGCGCTCAAGCAGTATTATTTTGTAGGCGGTATGCCGGAAGCGGTGCAGAGCTTTGCGGAGAATAAGGATTTTAATGAGGTCCGCGAGATACAAAAGAGAATCCTTGCCGCTTATGAGCAGGACTTTTCCAAACACGCACCGAATGAGATCGTCCCTAAGATCCGCATGCTTTGGAACAGCATCCCCTCGCAGTTGGCAAGAGAAAACAAGAAGTTCGTCTATGGCCTCGTTCGAGAGGGCGCGCGGGCCAAGGATTATGAAACGGCGATTCTGTGGCTTTCCGATTGCGGACTGGTTCATAAGATCAGCCGTGTAAACGCTGGCGGAATTCCCCTGAAGGCCTATGAAGACTTAAAGGCATTCAAGCTGTTCCTTGTGGATGTGGGACTGCTTGGGTGTATGGCAGGCCTTCGTCAGCGCACCTTACTGGACGGAAACGACCTCTTTATTGAATTCAAAGGTGCCCTTACGGAGCAGTATGTTTGCCAGCAGCTGAAAACCATTGAGGATCTGGGCGTTTACTACTACACCAATGACAGAGGTTCCTGCGAAATTGACTTCATCGTGGATGCAGGCGAGCAGGTGATTCCGGTAGAGGTGAAGGCTGAAATCAACCTCCGGGCAAAAAGCCTGAAAACCTATCAGGAGAAGTTCACACCCGAAATCGCCGTCCGTACTTCAATGGCGGATTTCAAAAAAGAAGACCGGCTTGTGAATTTGCCGCTGTATGCAGTAGAGCAGATTGCCGAGCTATAACTCGTGATCTGCCGCACCGCCGCTGTGATACGCGAGCCGGGAAATGTACCGAGTGTGTGATAGAATGAGACTGACAAATCGAAATTTATATATAAAGGAGAATATTGATGAAACTGTTTTTATGTTCGCACTTTTCAAGTGTAGGAAGTCTGATAAAGGAAGAAATTGAAAATAAGAAAGTCGCATTTATTCCAACAGCTTCGCTGCGTGAAGGCTACATCGGTTATGTCGGCTCGGCTCGAAAATTATTCAAAAAGTTGGGAGCAATCGTAACTGAAATTGATATTTCAACGGAGGCTTATTCAACGATACAGTCTGTTTTTGAAGATGCGGATGTGATATATTTTACCGGCGGAAATTCTTTTTTCCTTATAGACCAGCTCCGTAAAACGGGAACGGATGAGCTGTTGAAGAAAGAATTGGCAAAGGGAAAACTGATGATTGGTGAATCGGCAGGTGCGATTATATGCGCTCCAAGCATCCAATATATCGAGCAAATGGATGAAAAGCCGGAGGACTACTCACAAGAAGATGATGCAGGGCTTGATTTGATTGATTTCTATGTTCTTCCGCATTATCTTACAGCACCATTTAAGAAAGTTACCGAGAAAATAATGACTGAGTTTTCGGATTTGAATCTATGCCCAATTAACAACCGTCAGGGAATTGTAATTGATGGTGAAGGTTCAAAGGTTATTTGCAAAGACTAATTTAAAAATCCAGTTTGCTGCACTCGTTCCAAGCAGGGTTTGGGTCAGGAGGGGCGCAAGAGACGGCAGGACCGTGTACGCGTTCCTGCGCGAGGACCGCGGAGAGGGACTGCCTGGGTACGGCACCTGTCAACTCGGTCTACGTCTTTGATGACCGGGTCGTACTCAATATCAACTTCACGGATGATGCCAAAACGGTCACCCGTGAGGAAGTGTTGGATTCGAGTGCTGTGGACAATGTTCCAGCATGCTGGGATCGAACTCGCTAGCCGGAATCACACGGTACCCGTGGCGCAGGAGCAGGTCGACGAAAACGCCGTTACCCGGTGTGAGCGTACCGCTGAACGTTCCGTCGTAGATACGGCCTACACCACACGAGGGGCTACGGTCCTGCAAGACGCACGCAGCGATCTGGGACGGGCCGCCCGCCTGCTCGCACATGTCGAGCGCGCGCTCGGCACCCAGGCGAAACTCGCGATCGACTGAGGTACCCTCGCAGGTACGGACCTCGCCGTCCACGATCTCGGAAGGATCACGCGGTGTGGGCAGGCCGCCAAAAACCTCAGGGCATACCAACAGGACCTCGGTCCCCGTGCGCTCGCAAGCCTCGACCAGCTCGCGATGATAGTTGTCGAGTCCGTTATACTTGCAGCTCTCGCCCATCAAACAGGCGCTCACCACGATCTTCATGCATATCCCTCCCAAGCAAAACGCCCCATTTGAGATAGAAGCTCAAATGGGGCGTTCGATGCTGTGTAACCAGCCTTACTGCTGCTTCGGCATCAGCGGATTCTCGCGCGTGAGGAGATTCATGAACTCCTCGCCCGTGATCGTCTCCTTCTTGTACAGATAACGAGCCAGCTCGTGGAGCTTAAACTTGTTCTCCTTCAGAATCTGCAGAGCGCGGTCGTGCGCATCCTCGATCAGCTTGGCGACAATCGCGTCCACGCGCTCGGCCGTACCGGGGGCGCAGGTGAGCGACGTGTCCTGGTTGAGGTACGCATTCTGAACGGTACCGAGCGCCATCATGCCAAACTCATCGGACATACCAAAACGCGTCACCATGTTACGGGCGAGCTTGGTGGCCTGCTCGATATCGTTGGCTGCGCCGGTCGTCATCTCGCCAAAGATGAGCTCCTCGGCTGCACGGCCACCGCAATAGACGGCGAGCTTGTCCAGGACCTCCTGGCGTGTGGTCAGGAAGCGCTCATCCTCCTCGACCTGCATGGTGTAGCCCAGAGCACCGCTCGTGCGCGGCACGATGGTAATCTTCGTGACCGGCGCAGAACCCTTTTGGCGGGCAGCAACGATGGCATGACCGATCTCGTGGTAAGAAACGACCTGTTTCTCGTGGTCGGACAGCACCGTGGACTTGCGCTGCTGACCGGCGATGACGACCTCCACCGACTCCTCAAAGTCGTCCTGCGTAGCGCGCTTGCGACCCTCGCGGACGGCACGCAGGGCGCCCTCGTTGATGATGTTGGCCAGGTCGGCGCCCGAGGCACCGGGCGTGGCGCGGGCAATCGCGGTCAGGTCGATCGGCGGCTGCGTCTTCACGCTCTTGGCATGCAACTCGAGGATGTTCTTGCGACCGGTCAGGTCGGGCAGCTCAACGGGGATGCGGCGGTCAAAACGACCGGGGCGAAGCAGGGCCGGATCAAGGCTGTCGGGGCGGTTGGTAGCAGCGAGAACGACAATACCCTTGTGGTTATCGAAGCCGTCCATCTCGGTCAGCAGCTGGTTGAGTGTCTGCTCGCGCTCGTCGTTGCCACTAAAGCCGCCGCCATCGCGCTTCTTGCCGATGGTATCGATCTCATCGATAAAGACGATGCACGGGGCCTTTTCCTTGGCCTGCTTAAACAGATCGCGCACCTTGGCGGCGCCGCGGCCGACAAACATCTCAACAAACTCAGAACCCGAAATACTAAAGAACGGCACGCCCGCCTCGCCGGCAACGGCCTTGGCAAGCAGGGTCTTACCGGTACCCGGAGGGCCGACAAGAAGAGCACCACGCGGCAGCTTGGCGCCGATTTCCTCGTAGCGCTGCGGCTTCTCCAGAAAGTCGACGACCTCCTTGAGGGACTCCTTAGCCTCTTCCTGGCCGGCAACATCCTTAAAGGTCACGCCCACGTCCTTGGAGGCGATCACGCGCGCGCCGGACTTGCCCAGTCCACCGCCGCCAAAACCGCCGCCACCAAAGTTCATCGAAGGACCGTCATCGCCCATGGCCTTCTTCATACGGCGGTTGAGCCACCAACCGATGAGGAAGAAAATCGCCATGGGAAGGATGAGCGTAAGCAGGTAATAGGTCATCAGACCCGAGTTCTTATCGGGAACGACTGACTCAAGCGAGGCGCCAGATTCAAGCACGCGATCGGTAAAGCCAGCGTCATTCGGCACACCGGTCGTCTTGTAGGCGATGTTCTCGTCCTCGCCCTTCTTGGTGTAATAAATCGTGTAATCGTCCGTGTTGTACTCGACCTTGTCGACACTCTTCTTATCGAGCGCTTTGACAAACGTCGAGTAATCGGTCTTCGTAATCTGCTGCGTGTGACCGATGTTGGGGAACAGAACGGTCGAGAGCACGAGGTAGACGACGAAGGCGATGAGCACGTAGAGGATCATATTCCGTCTACGTTTGTTGTCATCCATCTCCATCTGCTTGAACTCCATCTACTGGGGTTGATAATGTTTTCTAGAATACCCAACCCGGACGGCGATAAACCGACGCCGGGCACGAAAGGACAGAGATGGCATCACTGTAAGTCGGCAAGGTTCAAATCTATACAGGCGACGGCAAGAGCAAGACGACGGCTGCTTTGGGGCGCGAGAGGATGTCGAGGAACTGATTGCGATAAAGCCCGCCACCACGGAACTCGTGCTCACCGGCCGCTGCTTGCTACCCCTCGCCGACCTTGCCGACCTAGTAACCGAAATGCGCCCCGTCAAACACTACTTCGACGAAGGCCTCCTAGCCCGCCAAGGCATCGAATACTAGCCATTGCGGACGTCCCCAATAGCTAGGCAGTGGCGCGGCCGAGCCAGTTGCCGCTGTGATGGTAGACGGTGAACATCATGGCGGTGATTACCCAGGTTACGGGGTAGACCAGCAGCAGGTGCTCAAGCGACGGATCGAACGGCATAATCGCAAACACCCAGATCACCCTGAGCACGACGGTGCCAAAAATCGTGAGCAGCATGGGCTGCAAGCTCACGCCGGCGCCGCGGATGGAACCCGACGCGTTCTCGATAATCGAGAAAATCGCGTAGAACGGCGCGATAAAATGAAGAATCGTCGTGGTGTACGCCGAAATCGAAGCATCGTCGACAAACAGACGCGACAACGGACCCGAGAACACCAGCAGCACGGCAGACAGGCCACCAATGAGCATAAACGACAGCACAAGCGACGTATGGTAGCCCTTGCGCATGCGCTCGTAGTTGCGCGCGCCAAAGTTCTGTGCCGAGAACGTGGTGATCGACACGCCAAGCGCCTCGGTAACCATCCAGACAATGCCATCTAAGCGGCCCGAAATACCCCACGCCGTGGTGACATCGGCGCCAAACGAGTTGACCGACACCTGAATCAAAACGTTGGAAATCGAATACGCAGCAGACTGAAAGCCAAGCGGCAGACCACACGAGATCATGCTCTTACAAATGCCAAGATCAATGCCAAGTTTGGACAGTGAAAGCCGCCACGCACCCGGTGCGTGCATCATGCGAATCACGATCATCGTGGCGTTGGAGCAAATGGTCAGCGCCACCGCGATGCCGCAGCCCAGAGCCTCCATATGAAGCACGGCAACGAAGATAACATCCAGCACCGCATTAACAAGGCAGCCGGAAGCGATGATCACGGCAGGCCCGCGCGTGTCGCCCACGGCGCGCAGCAGTGCCGTTCCCATATTGAGCAGCAGCGCCGCAACCATGGCGGCAAAATAGCAACGAGCATAGGCCACGCCCTCAGCCAATAGCTCATGCGGCGTGTTCATAAGCACCAGCATGGGCTCAACGAACACTATGCCAAGAATCGAGAAAACGATACCGCCCACCAGCGCGAGGGTCATGGCCGTATGGACCGAACGACTCAGTCGCTCATCATCGTGCTGGCCAAAATACTGACCGGTAATGACCGCGCAGCCGGCGCCGACGCCAACGCAAAAGCCAATGCAGAGCTCGGTGAGCACCATCGTGGCCTGAATGCCACCCAGTGCAAGCTTGCCGCCAAACTGGCCGACGATATAGGTACCGATAAGCGTGTAGGCCTGTTGAAAAAACGAACTAAAAAAGATGGGAACGCACAGCGAAAGCAGCTGCTGCCAAATAACACCCTGCGTTACATCGATAGCCGTAGATTTCTTAGCCACACGCCCTCCCCACCAGCATACGTTAAACAACAAAACGGCAATTTAAGGCCAAAACCAATAGCAGCTTAGCACCGACCGGCGTCGACCGAAACACCCCGAGTCAGAGCCCGGTGCGAACTATCTGCCTAGTGATACAAACCCGGCTGGTAGTGATACTCATTGCTCACATGCGGGCACAGCTGCCAAAAGGCGACGGCACTCGCCGCGGCCACGTTGAGCGAATCGACCCCGTGCGCCATCGGAATGCGCACGGCCCGGTCGCAGCCCGCGATGGTCTTGGCGCCCAGGCCGGCACCCTCGGTGCCCATAAAGATTGCCAGGCGGTCAATCTCCTGTAGCGCGGGATCGTCCAACGACACTGAATCGTCCGTCAACGCCATGGCGGCACACGAAAAACCGGCATCGTGCAGCGCCGCCAGGCCGTCATGCGGCCACACGCGCGCCTCACTGCCAATACGCGTCCACGGCACTTGAAACACGGTCCCCATGCTCACGCGGGCCGAGCGACGGTACAGCGGGTCACAGCACGTAGGGCTCACCAGAATGCCGTCGACATTGAGAGCGGCGGCCGAGCGGAAAATCGCGCCGACGTTGGTGTGGTCGACAATGCCCTCGAGCACGCATACACGCACCGGACGCTCCCCCGCAGCCTTGACGACGCCGCCCAAGAACTCATCAACCGGAATCTGCCGCGGGCGACGGAACGCCGCGAGCGCACCGCGCGTCACGTTAAAGCCCGTCAATTGCTCCATGAGCTCCATGGAGGCAACGAACACAGGAACCGGACCTGCGCCCTCGCGCACAACCAGGCGCTCAAACAGCGGCATCATCTGATCGAGCCAGCGCTCGCCCAAAAGAAAGCTCACCGGCTGGTATCCGGCACGCACTGCGCGCTCGATAACCTTGGCACTCTCGGCGATAAAGATCCCCTTTTGCGGCTCCAGCACGCAGCGCAGCTCGCGCTCGGTCAGTCGCACGTAGGCATCGAGCCGCTCATCCTCGAGCGAATCAATTCGCAGAACCTCAACGGCATCAGTCATAGCAGCCAGCCCGCACCCTTCTTTGCAGCACATCTATACCAAACGAGGCGACGCTAAGCGTCGCCCCTTCCTCATTCCAACCCGATAATACCGTGGGCAAATAGGAGATTTACGCCTCAACGCGACGATACGTCACGAACTCATAATCGACACCCTCGTCGCCCTCGCCCGAGGCAATCGTGGCAACCCCTTCGCGCCGCGCAACTTCCCACGTAGGATCGGCATCCAAATTGGGAAAATGCGTATCCACGGGATGGACACAGTGGTTGTGCGTGACCTCGGCCTCGGCGCAATACGGCAAAAACTGCCGATAGACATCGCCGCCGCCGATCACCCACGCAACGGGCTCATCGGCAACCGCAGCGAGCGCCTCGTCGATGCTATGCACCACGTCGACGCCCTCGACCGCAAAATCCTCGTCGCGGGTAAGCACGATATTGCGGCGGTTCTTGAGCGGACGACCGCCAGGAAAACTCAACAGCGTCTTACGCCCCATGATGACCGGATGGCCTTTGGTGCACGCCACAAAATGGCGCATGTCGGCGCGATTGGACACCACCATATCGCCCTCGCAGCCAATGCCCCAATCGTCACACACGGCGACGATAGCAGATAGCTTACACGTCATGAGCACCACCTACACCGCAATGGGAATGTTCTTGACCTGCGGGCCGTGCTCATAGCCCTCGACGATCAGGTCATCGGTCGTAAACGCATAGAAGTCATGCACATCGGGGTTGAGCGTTACCTTGGGTGCCGCAAACTGCGGACGCTCGATAAGCTCGCGGACGATATCGACATGACGATCATAGATATGGGCGTCGGCGATCACGTGCAGCAGCTCACCGGGAATCATATCGACCGACTGCGCGACCATCATCAGCAAAATGGCGTACTGGCACACGTTCCAGTTGTTCGCGGCCAAAATGTCCTGGCTGCGCTGGTTGAGAATCATGTTGAGCGTCGGCTTGTCGTCCTGAGGACGCTGCGTCACGTTATAGGTCACGCTATAGGCGCACGGATAAAGGTGCATCTCGGACAGATCGCTAAACACGTACGTATTGGTCATAATGCGGCGACTATACGGCGTGTGCTTAAGGTCGTACAGCACACGGTCCATCTGGTCGAAGTCGCCCTCGGCGTAATGGCTCTTCTGACCAATCTGATAGCCGTAGGCTTTACCGATGGAACCGGTCTCATCGGCCCACTCATCCCAGATATGGCTGTTGAGATCATGCACGTTATTGGACTTCTTTTGATAGATCCACAGAATCTCGTCCATGGCAGACTTAAGCGCCGTACGACGCAGGGTGAGCGCGGGGAACTCCTCGCGCAGATCATAGCGCGCCGTGACACCAAAGTTTTTAATGGTATAGGCAGGGGTGCCGTCCTCCCACACCGGACGGACCTTTTGGCCCTCGGTGGTGGTGCCATGATCCAAGATATCGCGGCACATGGTTACAAACTGCTGATCAGCTTTGCTCATTGACCCTCCTGTCAGTCGCCTATAAGCGAGATTTATTGTAGCCCAGGCGCGCGAGTGTCGAATTGGACACTTAGTCCGGCACACGCAATGCACGGCAGCGCGGCTCCGCAAGCGGCAACGAGGCATCTTAGCCTTTTTCTGACATATGCCAGAAATGCCTTGCGCCCAACGACTAACGCGTTATCCTATTGTTGACATATGTCAGATAAGGAGTGTGCATGGCAGGAAGACGCGAAAAACTGCGCCGCGTCGGGATCATCCCCGAATACCGCGGCTTCACCCCCGATGGCCTGGCCAGCGGTGATGCCATCGACATGACCGTCGACGAGCTTGAGGTGCTGCGCCTGTGCGACCTGGAAGGTCTCAACCAAGAGGCGGTCGCCCAGCAGATGGGCATCGCCCGTGCAACGGTGGCGGCCATTTGCAGCCGCGCGCATCGCAAGGTGGCCGATGCGCTGGTCAACGGACGAGCGCTCGTCATCGAGGGCGGCAATATCGCGTACTCCCCCATCGCCTCGACGACGGCCGCATGGCCAGCAAAGGAGGTCGGCACCATGAGGGTGGCAACGACGTACGACAACGGCAACATCTTTATGCACTTTGGCCGCAGCGAGCAGTTCAAGATCTACGACATTCAGGACGGCAAGGTGCTCAACGAGCAGGTCGTGGGCACCGGCGGCACCGGCCACGGCGCCCTGGCGGGCCTGCTCGCCAACGGCGGTGTGGACACGCTCATCTGCGGCGGCATCGGCGGTGGCGCCATCAACGCGCTTGCCCAAGCCGGCATCACGGTATACGCAGGTGCCCAGGGCAGCTGCGACGCTTGCGTCGAAGCCCTTATTGCCGGCACGCTCGCACAGAACGGCGAGGCCACATGCGGCTGCCACGGCCATGACCACGGCCACGCCCACGAACACGGCGAGTCCTGCAGCTGCCACGACCATCACGAGCACGAGGGCCACGAGGGCTGTGGCTGCCACTAACGGCACGACACCGCGAGCTCGGGGCGCGACGCTGAACGCAACCCAACAATCAAAGCCAACAACAAAGGCCACCCGGTAGCTTCCGAGTGGCCTTTGCCATATCAAACTGGAATTAGAGCTCTATTTCTTATTACGCATCTGCGCTTCCATCTGGCGCAGCAGGTCCATATCGGACTTGGGGCCGCCCGTTCCCAGGCCGCCCATGCCGCCCAGCCCCATGGCATCCAGACCGGGAATATTGGGCATGCGCATCTTTTTGCCCTTCTTACCCTTCTTGCCCTTCTTGCCGCCGGCCTGTGCCTGATTGGCCATCGTGCGCATGCGGCCCATCATCTTGTTCATCTCGCCCCACTGCTTCATAAGGCTATTGACCTCGGTGGGGGTCACGCCGGCGCCCTTGGCGATACGCGCGCGGCGCTGGCCGTTGATGATGGAGGGGCGAAGGCGCTCCTCCTTGGTCATCGACATGATGATGGCCTCGTTCTTATCGAAGATACCTTCGTCCAGGCTGCCACCCATCTGGTTGAGCGCACGCTGGCCACCGGGGAGCATGCCCAGAATGCCCTTCATGCCGCCCATCTTCTTGACGGCCTTCATCTGGTCGAGCATGTCGTTCATGGTAAAGCCCTCGCGCAGCATGCGCTCGGCGGCCTCGAGCTGCTCGGCGTCAGCCGCCTCTTGGGCCTTCTCGATGATGCCGACAACATCGCCCATGCCCAAGATTCGCTTGGCCATACGATCGGGATAGAACGGCTCCAGCGAATCGGGTTTCTCGCCCATGCTCACGAACTTGATAGGCTTGCCGGTCACCTGGCGCACGGAAAGCGCGCCGCCGCCACGGGCGTCGCCGTCGAGCTTGGAGATGATCACGCCGTCAAAGTCGGTGCGCTCAGCGAAGGTCGAGACGACGTTGACGATATCCTGGCCGGTCATGGCATCGACGACCATCAGCACCTGATCGGGCTTGACGGCCTTCTTGATGTCCACGGCCTCCTGCATCATCTGCTCGTCGATCTGCAAACGACCGGCGGTATCGACGATGACCACGTCGCGCAGGTGGTCAACGGCCTCCTGGATGGCGCCCTTGGCGATGTCAACCGGGTGCTCGCCATCGCCACGGAAGACCGGCACGCCGATCTCTCCGCCAAGCGTGGCCAGCTGGTCGGCAGCGGCGGGACGGTAGACGTCGCACGCGGCGAGCAGCGGCGAGCGGCCCTGCTTCTTGAGCAGGTAGGCCAGCTTTACGGCCGCCGTGGTCTTACCGGAGCCCTGCAGGCCCACGAGCATGATGACATTGGGAATGCGGTTACTAAAGACGAGCTTGCTCTCTGTGGAGCCGAGCATCTCGGTGAGCTCGTCGAGCACGATCTTGACGACGTTTTGCGCTGGCGACAGCGACTCCATGACCTCGGCGGTCATGCAGCGCTCCTTGGTCTTGGCGACGAACTCCTTGACGACCTTGAAGTTGACGTCGGCCTCGAGCAGCGCCATGCGAATGTCGCGCATGGCCGAGGTGATATCGGCCTCGGTCAGCTTGCCCTTGCCGCGCAGGCGGTCAAATGTGTCGTTGAGGCGATCGCTCAGGGAATCAAACACTAGTCACTCCTTAATTGGACTCGCCCACCAGGGCGCGGCAGAAATCTTTGGCATTGAACTCCTGCAGGTCATCGACCTGCTCGCCCACGCCCACGCGTAGGATCGGGAGCTTGAGCTTCTCGGCCACGGCCATGGCGATACCGCCCTTAGCCGTGCCGTCGAGCTTCGTCATGATAATACCGTCCAGGCCCAGTGCCTCGTTAAACTCGAGCGCCTGGTTCAGACCGTTCTGGCCGGTGGCGGCATCGATCACGAGCACGACTGAGACGGGCATGGGGCCGGCGGCCATATTGGCGGCGCGCTTACGCGTCACGTTGACCACCTTGGCAAGCTCGCGCATGAGCTCGGGGCTCGTGTGCAGACGACCGGCAGTGTCGATAAGCACCAGGTCGCTGCCGCGCTTGTCGGCCTCGTCGAGCACGTCGTAGCAAACACTTGCCGGGTCGGAGCCGCGGTCGCGCTTGATGACGGGGACGCCAGCGCGCTGGCCCCACACATCGAGCTGCTCGATAGCGGCAGCGCGGAACGTATCGGCAGAGCCGATCACGACGTTCTTGCCGCGGGCGGCCATGGCGCTCGCGATCTTACCGACCGTCGTGGTCTTGCCGGCGCCGTTGATGCCCACAAACAGCACGCAGCTCGGCGTATCGGAGAACGGATCGCGCTCGATGGGCACAAAGTGCTGCTCAAGCTGCTCGGCCAGGGCACGGCGAAGCTGAGGAGCGGTCTTGAGGTTCTTCTTGGCCGCGGCATCGCGCAGGTCATCGGACACCTTGATCGCGACCTCGGCACCCATGTCACCCATAACGAGGGTGTCCTCTAGGTCCTCCCAAAAATCCTCGTCGACCTCGCCGCCAAAGTAAAAGACCTCGTTGAGGGCCTCGCGGCTGCGCTCAAGTCCGCGCGAGAGAGCATCGAAGAATCCCATTATGCATTCACGACCTTTCCGGTTTCGCGATCGAGTTTTTGCGAGACGACGCGACTGACGCCGTCGGCTTGCATCGAGACGCCGTAGAGGACGTCAGCATCCTCCATAGTACGGCGCTGATGCGAGATAACCAAGAGCTGCGTATCGGAACGCAACACATCGAGCGCGCCGATGAGCTTGGACAGGTTGGCGTCGTCGAGCGCCGCCTCGACCTCGTCCAGCACATAGAACGGCACCGTGCGCGTGCGGTACACGGCAAAGAGCAGGGCGAGCGCCGTCAGGCTCTTCTCGCCGCCTGACATGAGCATCATCTTGGTGATGCGCTTGCCGCGCGGCTGCGCCACGACCTCGATACCCGTCTCGGCAGGATGCTCGGGATCGGTCATCTCCAGATGAGCCTGACCGCCCGGGAACAGCATGGCGAAGATCTCGCGGAAGTTCGCATCGACCTTCTCAAACGTAACCAGGAAGGCCTTCCGCATCTTGCGATCAATGGCCACCGTGATCTTGGTGAGCGCCTTGCGCGCACTCTCCAGGTCTTCCAGCTGCTCCTCGATATAATCGGCGCGGCGCTTGAGCTGCTCGTACTCCTCCATGGCGACCTGATTCACAGGGCCCAGGTTGTTGATCTGGCGCACAAGCTGGTTGAGTTCGCGCTCGGCGGCATCGCGGTCCGTGGGCGCCGGAAGCATGAGCGCTTCCTCGAGCACCGTCGTGCCATCGGCGGTAATGGCCTTGATGGCAGCCTCGACCTGCACCTCGAGCTTGCCACGCGCGACCTTGAGCTCGTTTTGCGTGGCGGAGGCGGTATCGACTCGCTCCTTAGCGCGGGCAACCTCTGCCTTGGCATCCTCGATGGTCTTCTTGAGCGAAGCGGAGTCCGCCTCCTCCAGAGAGGCCTGGTCACGCAGGCGCGCGGCCCAATCCGACGCGCGCTCCAGCAGGGCCGAATAGCGCTCATGCATGGGGTCGACGCGCAGACGCAGCAGCTCGAGTGAGCGCGAGGCCTGGCGTGTTCCGCGGATACGACGGTCGATACCCTCAAGACGATGCTCCAGGTCGGGCACGCGGCCCTTCAGCGAACGCAGGCGTTCGCTCGTCTGGGCTAGGCGAACCTTGGCGTCGGCGAGCTTGCCGGCAGCCTCGGAATCGTCACGGCGAACGCGGTCGAGTTCGTCGTTGGCCTCGGCAATCTGCAAGCCCAGATCGCTTGCCTGCGCACGGGCCTCGTCACGCGAACGGGTAAGCTCGTCAACACGCGGGCGCGCAGCGCGAACGGCCTCGGAGGCCTGCTCGCGGCGCTTGGAGATGCGCACGCGCTCGACCTCGGCATTGTTGGCGCTTTGCTCCAGACGGCCGATCTCGGAAAGCAGCGAGCGGCGCTCGCCCTCAAGGCGGGCAATCTCACCGGCGGCATCGCCCTCGGCGGCACGCGCTTCCTCAACGGCCGCATTGGCCTCAACGACCTGGCCTGACACATGTTCAAACACAGCGGCCAAATCGGGCTCAAGCCCCTCCAGCTCGCGGATACGGCGCTTGCGCTCCAAGGCACCCGACGCCTCGCCGGCATCGAGGCCCACGCGCACCAGGCCGCCGCAGGAGACGCGGGCGCCATCGGGGGTCACGTAAGTCACGCCGTCAACGACCGGCGCCGACAGCGCGGCAGCAAGATCGTCCACTACGTAATAGCCGCCGAGCAGGGCCTCGACGACCGGGCCGTAGCCCGCGCGCACGGACAGGCGATTGACCAGACGGGTCCCGGCAGCGCCTTCAGCGGCGGCAGAGCCGCTCACGCCACGCGCCACCAGCAACGCCTCGCCCGAGGCCTTCTTCTGGTCCAGGGCGGCTCGGCCGGCGCGCTCCAACGCATCAGCATCATCGAACAGCAGGGCATCGATATCGCCGGCGAGCAGCTGCTCAACCAGGCCCTCGAGCTCGCGCGGAGCCTCGAGTACGTCACCCAGACGACCCGCGACGTCGTCGCCCAGCGCGCCCACCAGGCGGCTCACCAACGGCGAGCTGTCGGCCATGCGGGCATCGAGCTTCTTTTGGCTCGCAAGCTCCGAGCGCACCTCGGACAGCCTGTTGCGCGCCTCGCTCTCGCGGGCACGCAGGTCCTTAAGGGCCGCGCGGGCAACCTCGGTGGCCTCACGCGCATCGGTCTGGGCCTGACGCGCCTCCTCAAGGGCGCTCTCAAGCTCCTCAGCGCGGTCACGACGGCTCTCGAGCGAGGCCGTGACCTCCTCGAGCTGCTCGTCGATCTGCTCCAGGCGCGAGGCATACATGTTGTCCTCGACCTCGGCATTGCTCAAGGAATCCTTCACCTTGGCGAGCTCGAGCGCGGCGTTATCGGCTACGCGCTGCACATCGCGTTGCTCGCGCGTAAGCTGCGAAATCTGATTGTCGAGCGCCACGCGCCGCTCGTGGAGCTCGGCGGCGGCAGGACCAGCGGCGTCAACGTCCTCCTGGGCCTGCATGTGCGCACCGGTCACTTCCTCAAGCTGCGCACGCGCGTCCTCGAGCTCCTCGACCACGCGACGTCGCTGATGCTCGGAGCTCGAAATCTGCCCGCGCATGTCAGACAGGCGCGACACCATGTTGTGGCCCTTTTCTTCGAGCAGGCGCATGTCGGAGTTAATGCGGCCGACCACATCTTGCATATGACGGCGCTGCTCGCCCAGATCGCCCACAAACAGGCCCTTTTCCTCGAGCATGACCTGAAGCTTCTCGAGCTCGCGCTCCTTTTCGCCCAAGCGGTACTGCGCAAGCTCCAGCTCGGCGGCACCTTCCTTGGAACGGCTCTCCAGGTCATTCCACTGCGACTGCAGCGAACGCAGCTCGTCGACGGCTAGCATCTGCGTAAGCTCGTTCGCGCGCGAGGACAGCTCTTTGTACTTGCGCGCGCGATCGACCTGACGCTCCAACGGTCGCAGCTGACGGGCGATCTCCTTATTGATGTCGCGGGCACGCATCAGGTGCTCGTCCATCGACTTAATTTTTTTGAGCGCACGCTCCTTGCGGCGCTTGTGCTTGGAGATGCCGGCGGCCTCCTCGATAAGGGCGCGGCGCTCCTCCGGGCGGCTCTGCAAAATGGCGTCGAGCTTGCCCTGGCTAATAATGGAATGCGTATCCTTGCCCAGGCCCGAATCGTGCAGGATGTCCTGAATGTCCATCAGGCGGCACGGACTCGAGTTGATGAGGTACTCGCTTTCGCCCGAGCGGTACATGCGACGGGTGATGGCGACTTCGTCAAAATCGACAGGCAGCATATGGTCCGAGTTATCGAGCACCAGCGTGACCTCGGCAACACCCACCGGCTTGCGCGCCGACGAGCCCGAGAAGATGACGTCCTCCATGGCCTGGCCGCGCAGCTGCTTGGCGCTCTGCTCGCCCAGGACCCACAGAATCGAGTCAGAGATGTTCGATTTTCCCGAGCCGTTGGGACCGACGATGACGGTCAGGCCCGGCTCAAACGTCATATGGGCGCGGTCGGCAAACGACTTGAACCCTTTGAGCGTGAGGGACTTGAGATACACGGTTCCTCGCTTACACGTGCTTCTTG
Source organism: uncultured Collinsella sp. (assembly GCA_900546725.1). Lineage (GTDB taxonomy): Bacteria > Actinomycetota > Coriobacteriia > Coriobacteriales > Coriobacteriaceae > Collinsella. The sequence goes on from URDZ01000021.1 coordinate 16,522, forward strand.
TTCAGAATCACGCCGTTGGTGGTGTAACCCATGCGGTCGAGCGCTTCGAGCGCGGCGGCTCCCTCGGCTTCCTTCTTTGAGGAGCCGGAGCCGCGACCCTGGCGAATACCATCGATCAAAACCACGGCGGTAAAGGTGGGCGCATGTGCCGGGCCCTCGGAGCCAACGAGCTTGTACGCCGGGGGTTCGTGACCGTCGGCTTGCACGCACTCCTGCAAAAACGACTTGGGGTTCGCAGGATGCTCGGCACGCTCGGAAGCCAAATGCGGCTTAAGCGTACGGTGAATGAACTCTGCCGCGGCATCCCAGCCGGCATCCAGGTACAGCGCGCCCACGAGCGACTCATAGACGTTCTCGAGGGCCGAATGCAGGCCGCGCGCACCGGTACCGGTCTCGGAGGCACCAAAGATGATGATGTCGTCGATGCCCAGCTCGTGAGAAACCTCGGACAGCGTAGCGCCCGAGACAAGCGACACCTTCAGGCGCGTGAGCTTGCCCTCGTCAAACTCCGGATAGGACTCAAACAGGGAGCGTGCGACCACAGCGCCCAAAATGGAATCGCCCAAGAACTCAAGACGCTCATAGCTGGCAGAAACCGGCTGGCCCTCGACTGCCGAGGGATGCGTAAGGGCCGCGCGCAGCAGCAACTTATTATTGAACTCATGGCCCAGGATTTCCTGGGCGCGCGTAAGTCGTTCAGACAAAGCCAAGACTTAGGCCTCCCTGGCATTTTCGATCGCGTCGACGGCGTCGGCGACAGAGTTGAGCGAGAGCAGAGTCTCGTCATCGATCTCGAGGTTGAACTCGTCCTCGATAGCCGTAACCAGCTGCAGGCGCTCGAGCGAGTTGGCATCGAGGTCGTCAAAGGTGGTCTCATCGCTAATTTCGGCAACATCGACGCCCAGAACGTCAGCAGCGACCTCGGCGATCTTGTCGAAGATTTCGGAGCGGTCCATAGCGCTTCCTCTCATAGTGCATGAATACCAAAAGAATGGTACCGCCCGGGCGGTACCAAGACACGGTTCTGATTCTACCCCACGACGCACGCCCCGAGGCGCATAACGCCGCTGTTATAAAACGATACCGTCCATAGAGTTAGCGACATTCTCGACCAGCCCCGCGCGCACGGCTTCGGCCGCCGCGAGCGTACCGTTTTTGACAGCCTCGACCGAGGTGGCGCCATGGCCGATCAGGACCACGCCGCGCAGGCCCAAAAGAATCGCGCCGCCCTTGGCGTCGCCCGAAAGCTTGGCCTTTATCTCGCGCATCTGCTTTTTAATGAGCAGCGCGGCGATCTTGGTGCCAAGCGAAGACATAAAGGCACCCTTGAGTTCCTGCAGCAAAAACTTGGCAGCGCCCTCGGTGGCTTTGAGCGCAATATTGCCCGACATGCCATCGGCAACGACGACATCGAAGTTACCGGAGGTGATGTCCGTTCCCTCACAGTTACCAACAAAGCCGGGAACGGCGGCTTTCATGGCCGGGAAGCAGGCCTTGGTAAAGTTGGAGCCCTTCTCGTCCTCGGTGCCGTTACCAAGCAGGCCCACGCGGGGATGCTCGATGCCCAGGACGACGCGGGCATAGGCGCTACCCATCTGGGCAAAACGCACCATGTCATCGACCTCGACATCGGGGTTGGCGCCCATATCGCACAGCACCGTCAGACCGCCGGCACGATTGGGCAGCGCATTGGTCAGACAGGGACGCACCGGCTGCTTCTTGCCTTCGGCCTGATACCTAAACGGCGTCACATAGGCGGTGGCAGCGGCGGTCATGGCACCGGTGGAACCGGCGGAGAAGAACGCATCCGCGTTGCCCTTCTTAATGGCGCGACACGACAGCACGATCGACGACTTGCGTTTAGTCATCACGGCGCGAATGGGATCGTCATCCATGGCGATAACGTCGGGTGCCTCCAGAGCCTCGACGCGCGCATGGGAGGCGGCAAAGGGATTGACGATTTCGGCGGGGCCAGCTGCCAAGACATCGATATCGGGATCGGCGGCAAGCGCAGCCTCGATACCATCGAGAACAACCTGAGGTTTCTCATCTCCGCCCACAACGTCTACACAAACGCGAACGTTACTCATATACATGCTCCTTATACAAAAATGGCCGACTCATTGAGCCGGCCATTGTGGTTCCATTTGGAACGGCATCGCATCCAGAGTATACCGTTACTCGGTAACGATAACCTCGCGGTCCTTGTAGAATCCGCAGCTGGGGCACACGTGGTGCGGAAGCTTGACAGCGCCGCAACGGGGGCACGTGGACTGAGCCGCAGCCGAGATCTTCATGTTGGCGGAACGACGGGTGTGAGTGCGGATACGACCCTGCTTTTGTTTAGGTACGGGCATAGTGACCTTCCTTATGAACTATCCAGTGTGGCGATTACGCGCAAGTAGCGATACTACCACAGTTTTACTCATCGAGCTTGAGATTCTTCAATGCTGCAAATGGATTTTCCGTGGCCTCGGCCCATTCGGCCTCGGCTTGGGCAGCACAATCGCATTGCTCGACGTTGAGATTGCAACCGCAAGTGGGGCACAGACCGCGGCAATCGGGCTTGCAGAGCACCACGAACGGCGTGTCCATAACGACCGCGTCATTGATGGGCTCGCCCAGATCGACGAGACGGTCCTCACCCAGGAGCTCGTAGCCGTCCTCGTAAGCCTCGGGATCCTCGGGCTCCTCAAAGAGGTAGAACTCCTCGATCTCGCCGGCGATATCAAACGAGGCGGGCTCCAGGCAACGGTCGCACTCGCCGGTGGCGTGCGCGCGGACCATGCCCGTGAGCAAGACACCGGTACCGGCATTGGTAAAGACAACGTCGTAGTCGATGCCGTCCTGCAGCTGGTACTCCTTCTCGCCCACCGTGTAGCTGGCGACATCGACCTTACCGGTCAGCGGATACGAATCTCCAGGAAACTCGAGCTGCTCGGAAAGATCGACGGTAACGCTCGGGAACTCAGCCATTACCACTGACCATTCTGTTGGGCGGCACCCTCGTTGAGCTGCTGACGGCAACGGGTAACGGTGCCGGTCAGGCTCTTGAGGTTCTCCTCCAGGTGCGTAAAGACCTGCTCTGCGTAGTCCTCGGCAGCATAACGCGTCTCGCGCTCGTACTGCTGGGCACGATCGCGGATGTCGTCGGCCTGCTGCTGTGCTAAGCGGACGATCTCCTGCTCACCGGCAATGGTGAGGGCCTGCTGCTGAGCGTCGGCGATGATGGAATCGGCCTGAGCGGCGGCGGAAGCCATAAGCTCCTCGCGCTCCTTAAGGATACGGCGGGACTTCTGCCACTCCTCGGGATAGCTCATGCGGATCTCGTCGAGGATGTTGAAGAACACGTCGGCGTCGATGACCTTGAACTGAGCGTTCTTGCCGAAAGGCGGCTTGGCTTCCTCGATCAGCCCTTCGAGCTCATCGACCAAGCTGACGATCCTATCGCCAGGAAAATTCTCGCCCGGCATCCGGTCTCCTTTCATAGGTAACATATCATCGTGCTAGTTTACCACATGCCACCAGGCAATAAAAAACGTCACGAAAAGCGATGTTTGAGCGCTTCGACCACGTTGGACGGGACAAACGTCGATACATCGCTGCCGAGCGAGGCAATCTGGCGAACGACCGAGCTCGAGATATAGCCGTACTGCGGCGCACTCATGACAAAAATGGACTCCAGCTCGTTATCCAAGCGATAGTTGAGGTCGGCCTGCTGCAGCTCGTACTCAAAGTCGGTCATGGCGCGCAGGCCCTTGACCACGGCCCCCGCCCCCTGCTCGCGAGCGAAGTCGACCAAGAGGCCGGTAAAGGGCAGGACCTCGACGCCGTCGATATCACCGAGCGCCTCGCGGGCCAGCGCCACGCGCTCATCGAGCGTAAACGTGGTGCCCACACCGTTTTTACCCTGCGACTCGGCAACAGCGACGATCACGCTGGGAAAGATGCGGCGGGCGCGGCGGATCACATCGATATGGCCAAACGTGATGGGATCGAAGGTGCCCGGGACGATCACGCGATTGATGGTGTCACTCATGAGCATCCTCCTGAAACGTCGTGGCATCGTTGTTGTCAGCATCGGTGCCGGCGCTATCGCCCTCACCATCGTCATCGCCGACCCAACGAAGCAGGTCGACCGAGGTAATGCCGTAGCGCTTCTCACGTACAGTCTCAAAGTCTGCCGGATGCGCGCCCGCATCGGCGGCGGCATGCTCAAACAGGGCATAAGCGCCAGGTGCAAGTAAACCCTGCTGAGCCAGGTTCTGCAGCAGTTCCTCGACCGGCTCGGCACCAAAAGCATAGGGCGGGTCGAGCAGGACCAGATCAAAGGGGCCGCCCGGTACACGACCGCGCGAGGCACTCGCCAGCATGTCGCCCGTGACCACGCGCCAACGCGCACGGTCACGGCAGAGCGACTCGATATTCTTGGAAATGAGCCGCGCGGCGTTGCGATCGATCTCAAACGTCGTGAGCGAGCGGGCCCCACGAGAGAGCATCTCTAACCCTAAGGCACCGGAGCCGCCAAAGGCATCCAGCACACGAACCTCGTCCAAATCGAAATCGAATGCCGACATGACCATAGATGCGCACGCCTCGCGCACGCGATCAGTCGTGGGGCGGGTGACATCGCGACCACGGGGCTCCTCGATCTTACGACCGCGCCATTCGCCGCCGATGATTCTCATCCTCCGCTGACCTCCTTAAAGATATGTCGATAACGCATGGCGACCGCATCGCGCAGGGGGCGCG
>URDZ01000022.1:0-20890 GCA_900546725.1 uncultured Collinsella sp.
ATTTCACCGCAACTGCGGAGGAGGGCGGGGTGGATGGTGGGGTAGCTAAAAGAGCCCCGTCCCTAATTAGCTACTTGGGCTCGGTCGATGTCCATGCTGGCGATGAGGTCGGTACCGGTGTCTAGGAGGTTGGGCAGGACTACGTCGCCCATGCGGATGGGGGCGTTGACGACTAGGCCGCGGATGAGGTCCATCGCCTGGGCGTGGAGTTCGAGCGGGATGGCCTCGGCCGTGCGCACGGGCAGCAACGCCTCGTCGCCTCCGGATACGGCCACGGTGGTGGTGAGTACGCGCATGGGGCAGGTGAGCTCCTGATGTGCGAACTTATCACCACGCGGGCATCTGTTGCCGGTCACGGAGCGCACTTCTGCCACGGCGCCGTCTGCGTCACGCTCTACATCTACGGTCAGAAGGCACTCGGATGGGCAAGTGGTGCAGTTGAACTTCAGCGTCTCGATTGCGTTTGTGCTCATAGTTTTACGCCCCCTCAGCAGGGTCAACGGACAGGACAATCTCGCTGGTACCCAGGTCGAGTGCACGTTGAATCACCTTTGCCGGTAGCGGGAAACTCTCCATTACGCTCGGCTTAAACGCACGGACCTTGCCGGCGAACAGTTCCTCGCCGTCGGCCAAGATCCTCACGCGGGCGGCATCGACCGGTCGGCGCACACGGAAGTTGAGTCTGGTGAGTGCCACAGCCGTAATGCGTCCCGGCAGCGCGTATCCCGCAATGCCGGCAGGGGAGACGGTGAGCTCGCAATCCGGAACGGCGCCCGCGCCGGCCCCCAGCGCGTACGCCGCTGCAGCTGCGCCAGCCCTCTCGGACTCACGCGTCACGTTGTCGGCTAGGTCGTGTACGTGCAGCACGTTGCCACAGGCAAAGATGCCCGGCACGCCCGTCTGCAGGCTCTGGTCCACCACGGCGCCGCGCGTGCGCGGGTCAAGCTCTACGCCCGCGGCAACCGAAAGCTCGTTCTCGGGAATCAAGCCCACCGAAAGCAGCAGCGTGTCGCACGGAACAATGCGCTCGGTCCCCGGAATGGGCGCCAGGTGCTCGTTAACCTGGCTCACCTCGACGGCCTCCACGCGGTCGTGGCCGATCACGCGTGTGACAGTGGTGGACAGGTGCAGCGGAATGCCAAAGTCGTCCAGGCAGTTCTTGACGTTGCGGCGCAGACCGTTGGCGTACGGCATGAGCTCGTACACGCCCTCGACCGAAATCCCCTCGAGCGTGCAGCGACGTGCCATGATCAGCCCGATATCGCCCGAACCCAAAATGACGGCGCGCGAGCCGGGTTTGAGGTTCTCGATATTGATGTATCGCTGCGCAAGGCCGGCCGTAAACACGCCGGCGGGACGACTGCCGGGGATCTTGATCTCGCTGCGGGTGCGCTCGCGACAGCCCATGGCAAGCACGACGGCGCGTGCGGTGAGTTGCAACATGCCATCGGGGCTCATGAGCGTGACGGTGTGGAGTGTGGATTCGCCCTTGCCCGGCGCGCCCTCGCCCGAATTAATCCCAATCACCATGCTGTCCAGGAACAGCGCAATGTCGGTTGCGTGCACCTGGTCGATAAAGCGCTGCGCGTACTCGGGACCGGTGAGCTCCTGTTTAAAGTGCGACAGGCCAAAGCCGGGGTGGATGCACTGGCGGAGGATGCCGCCCAGGTGCTGCTCGCGCTCCACGATGGCCACGCGTGCGCCTGTCTTATGCGCGGCCAGCGCGGCCGCCATGCCGGCAGGTCCGCCGCCGATAACGACCACGTCGAACGCCTGCGTTTGTACGGCTTCTACGACGCCGCAATCAATCGCGCTCGATTTGAATTTCGCCATCCTAGCGCACCCCCTTCAGCGGACCCTCGACCAGCCAAGAACCGGCATCCTCCAACAGTACCTCGCTGGGGTCACAGCCCAGCTCTCGGGCAAGAATCGCCACCACACGGCTTTGGCAAAAGCCACTTTGGCACCGACCCATGCCGGCGCGGCAGCGGCGCTTGACACCTTCGACCGAAATTGCACCCGGGCGGCGCCGAATCGCGGCCACAATCTCGGCCTCGGGCACCGTCTCGCAGCGGCAGACAATCTGCCCCCACGCGGGATCGGACTCAATGAGTTCTTCCTTGCGCGCCAGCGGTGCGCGGTCAAAGTCGTCCGGCTCGCGGCGAATCGGGTTCCAGTCCGCCCGCTCGTGCAGTTCCACGCCCGCCTCGCGCATCACGTGCTCCATGCGCTCGGCAATGGCCGGCGCGCTTGCTACTCCCGGCGACTGAATGCCCGCCGCCTGGAACAGCCCCGGCACCACGGCCGACTGACCAATAAAGAAGTCGTTCGTTCCCTGAATGACCGGACGCCCGCCGGCAAATGCGCGCACCACGCGGCGCGTATCCAGATCGGGCACCAGCTTGCGCGCGCCGGTCAGCAGCGCGTTCACATCGCTCGCATAGGTCTGCGTGTCGCCCGGATCGCGCACAGCAGCGGTCGCGGTGATCACGGTGTTGCCGTGTACGGTACCCGTGACGATAACGCCCTTGGACACCGGCGTGGGCACGGGATAGAGCGGCATGAGCGTGTGCGGCTCCTTGTCCAGCACCACAATGTTTCCCTGGCGCCAGACCATCTGGAACTCCTCGGCGCCGGCCATATGCGAGATGTCCGCGGCACCGTTGCCCGCGGCGTTGATCAGATAGCGGCAGCGCACTTCGCCGGCAGGCGTCACCAGCGTAAAGCGCACAGCCCCGTCGGTCACCTCGCCGCCAGCAACCTCAATCGCTTCCACTGGCGCGGACCGTATAAACGTCACCCCGTTGGCCACGGCATTCTCCAGCGCGGCGATGGCAACCTCAAACGGGTCGACAAACCCAGTCGAGGGGCACCACAACGCGCTCGTTGCATCGGCACTGGCGCGCGGCTCTAATTCGTGGATGCGGTCGGGTCCGACGATTGACAGCTCGGGCACACCGTTGGCAAGGCCGTTGCACCGCAGCTGCTCCAGATGCGCGCGGCCCCCGTCGTTAAAGCCCAACACCATCGACCCGGTGCGGCAGAACAGAAAGCCCAGCTCCTGCGCCCACGTTCCGTACAACTCGCAGCCACGGGCGTTGACCTGCGCCTTTACGGTGCCCGGCGCCGGATCGTAGCCGGCGTGCACCAGGCCGCCGTTGGCCTTCGACGCACCCAGCGCGATGTCGTTGGTCGCCTCGACCACGCAAATGGACAGGTCAAACCGCGCGAGCTGTCGCGCGATGGCGCACCCGGTGATGCCCGCGCCGACAATCGCGATATCAAACGTTTCTGTCACAGTGCCTCCCAGACGAGTTGACAGGCCGTCAATAAGACTATCCTAGGGTCTGCACACCCCCAGTGCGACGGCAATGCGGCGAACAGCCCTGCAACACCCGCCAACGGCAGGCGCGGGCTGGCCCAGCACGGATGCTGGCCACGTTAGACCGCGAGATCTTCCCACCAAACATCGCGGTCGTCGCCGTTACCTGTTACAGATTGAGATGCTGCGTCCACAGGCGCACGTTCATCTCGATTTGTAACGATAGGCGGGGAATTGCGGTCCTACGTGTTACAGATCGAGACGGTAGCCCGTCGGGTTACTCGTATGTCTCGATCTGTAACAGCTGGCAGGGTTTTTGGTTCCTTTCTGTTACAGGTCGAGACAATCTTTCCGACGGATTCTGGTTGTCTCGATCTGTAACAGTAAGAACTGTTTTTGGGTTCTAGATGTTACAGATCGAGGTTTAAGTCGGGGAGAGAAGGGTTTGTCTAAATCTGTAACGTCTGGGACTGTTTTAGCCGAGTAACTGTTACAGATTGAGATGTTTGTGTCCGCGCCAGCCCCGCCCCTAGCCGTGGTCCCATATAAACAAACCCCGTGGTAAACTTAACCAGACTGTAAATATTCCGAAAGATACACCCCAATGTCCAAGTACATTTCTGAGCTCATGTCACCGCAGCTTATGGGCGTCGTCTATGCCTTCGTTGGCTTTATCATCGCCCTGTATGTGCTGTCGGTCGTCTATGTGTTCATCGACGCTCGCCGCCGCGGCGCCAGCGCCTACGTGGCATGGGGCATCATCGCCCTCATCCCGTTTGTGGGTCTCATCGCCTACCTGGTCCTGCGCCCGCACTCCTACGCGTCCGACCGCGAGGAGCAGGAGCTGGACATGGCCCTGCGCGAGCGCCAGCTTGCCCAGTACGGAACCTGCCCGCAGTGCGGCGCGCCCATCGAGAAGGACTTCGTCGTCTGCCCGGTGTGCGATACCCAGGTCCGCAACGTATGCCCCAGCTGTCATCGCCCGCTCGATGCGCACTGGAAGGTCTGCCCCTACTGCCGAACTCGCATCCAGTAACGCATCCATCGCCTGGCCGGCCGCAAGCCACGGGTACCGTGCGTCCCGCGCAAGCCACGCGCACCCCGCGCCCCGCCCACACGATGAAGCATGCGTAGAAAAACGCCCGCCGTGCCATTAAGGTGCGGCGGGCGCTTGTATACCAAGGCAACCTGCCTATAATGATGCAAGTCAAAAACGCCGAGCGCATCGCGCGCACTTGCATCAGGCATCCGAGAGGAGAAAACATACCCATGAAGGCACTCTACAATGACGGTTCGGTGGCCGAGCTCCCGCAGGACGAGGTCACGCACGTCATCCGTCACTCCGCCGCGCACATCATGGCTCAGGCCATCAAGCGCCTGTACCCCGAGGCCGACTTTGCCTACGGCCCCGCGACCGACAACGGCTTCTACTACGACGTCGACCTGCCCGAGGGCGTCAAGATCAGCGAGGACGACTTCCCCGCGATCGAGGCCGAGATGAAGAAGATCGTCAAGGAGAACCTCAAGTTCACCGTGTACGAGAAGCCCCGCGCCGAGGCCATCGCCCTTATGGAGGAGCGCGGCGAGAAGTACAAGGTCGAGCACATCGGCGACCTGGACGACGACGCCCGCATCACCTTCTACCAGCAGGGCGACTACATCGACATGTGCGTCGGCCCTCACATCTGCTACACCAAGGCGCTGAAGGCCTTTAAGCTCACCGGCGTCTCGGGCGCTTACTGGAAGGGCGACAAGGACAACAAGATGCTCACCCGCATCAACGGCGTCGCCTTTGCCACCAAGGAAGAGCTCGACGAGCACATGCACATGCTGGAGGAGGCCAAGAAGCGCGACCACCGCAAGATCGGCCGCGAGATGGACCTCTTTATGATGCGCGACGAGGCCCCCGGCTTCCCGTTCTTCCTGCCCAACGGCATGATCCTTAAGAACACGCTGCTGGACTACTGGCGCGAGATCCACCACAAGGCCGGCTACGTGGAGATCTCCACGCCGCTCATCATGAACAAGCAGCTGTGGAAGACCTCGGGCCACTGGGACCACTACAAGGACAACATGTACTCCACCGTCATCGACGACGAAGAGTACTGCATTAAGCCCATGAACTGCCCGGGCGGCGTGCTGGTGTACGCCTCCAAGCCGCACTCCTACCGCGAGCTGCCCATCCGCGCCGGCGAGATTGGCCTGGTGCACCGCCATGAGCTGCGCGGCGCCCTGCACGGCCTGTTCCGCGTGCGCTGCTTTAACCAGGACGACGCCCACCTGTTTGTGCGTCCCGACCAGCTGACCGATGAGATCGTGGGCGTGGTCAACCTGATCGACTCCGTTTACCAGAAGTTTGGCTTTAAGTATCACGTTGAGCTTTCCACCCGCCCCGAGGACTCCATGGGTTCCGACGAGGATTGGGCACGCGCCGAGGAGGGCCTGCGTACCGCTCTGGAGAAGCTGGGTATGGACTACGAGGTCAACGAGGGCGACGGCGCCTTCTACGGCCCCAAGATCGACTTCCACCTGGAGGACTCGCTCGGCCGTACCTGGCAGTGCGGCACCGTGCAGCTCGACTTCCAGATGCCGCTCAACTTTGACCTGGAGTACGTGGACGCCGACGGCACCAAGAAGCGCCCCATCATGCTGCACCGCGTATGCTTTGGCTCTATCGAGCGCTTCATCGGTATTCTGATTGAGCACTTTGCCGGCAAGTTCCCCACCTGGCTGGCCCCCGTGCAGGTTAAGGCACTTCCGGTTTCCGAGAAGAGCCGCGACTACGCTCACGAGGTGTGCGCCAAGCTGGAGGAGGCCGGCATCCGCGTGGTCTGTGACGACCGCGACGAGAAGATTGGCTACAAGATCCGCGAGGCCCGCAGCATCGACCGCGTGCCCTATATGCTCATCCTGGGCGAGAAGGAGGTCGAGGCCGGCAACATCTCCGTCCGCGATCGCTCCAACGAGACCGTTCAGATGAGCGTTGACGAGTTTGTTGCCAAGGTGACCGAGGAGATCAAGACTCGCGCCTAAGGCAAACTTCACAACAATTAACAAAGGCGACCGTCCACAAAGGGCGGTCGCCTTTTTTCATGCCGAAATAAGAAAAGCCGCAGGTTGAGCGGCTTTTTTTGTTGCACAAAAAGGTACAGGTTTTTGTAGAGGGGTATGGAGATGTACCTACTAGCAGTACATTTTGCGTAATCTGGGCAAACGCTGAATAATTGCTCGTATAATGTCATCTATCGAAAGATACAAAAACCTGTACTTTTGCGACTGCGCCTAGCTCCGAGCGAGAAGCCTGTTCTAAACGCCCCTGCATTTGCGTACATCGTAAAGCCCAGAGAGGGGGCGAGAACATGGGACAGACGGCACGGCGCCAAGAGCAGCTGCCGGGCGCTTTTAGCAGCGCCACCACCAGCCAGCACGGCCGCGTCCGCTGGTATCTGGTCCACACCCCCCATGGAAAAGAGCGCGAGACCTGCGAAAAGGTTCGCCGCATTATCCCGCACAATCTGATGCAGGACGCTTTTGTGATGCAAAAGGAGTTCTGGTTTAAGCGGGATGGCGCCTGGTCGCTCCAAACCAAACCTATGTACAAGGAATATTTCTTCGTCGCCACGCACGATGCCGCCGCGCTCGATAGGGCTTTGGCCCAGTTGAGCTTTGGCTGTCGCATCGCCGGCAGTAGGGAGCGGGCGTACATGCCCATGCCGGACGATGCGCAAGATTGGTACCGCAGCGTGCTGGACGACGACGGCGTGGTGCGCAACAGCGTTGCGCGCATAGAAGACGGCGTGTTGCACATAGAGCAGGGTCCCTTGGTGGGGCAAGAGGCTCGTGTAAAGAAAATCGACCGTCATAAGCGCTGGTGCCTGGTAGACGTGGGTGAAGGCGACTCCGCTTTTAGGGAGCTGCTTGCGCTGGACGTTCCCAGCAAAACGTAAGGGAGACGTTGTACCGGCTGTTTGTTCGCATTTTTGAATTTACCGATTGGGGGATCCTTGGGGAACGGGGACGTTAGTTTGACTGTGGCTGCTAAAGAAGTAACAGAGAGCAATGCGCCCGCGGGGGCGGCGCTCATTGCTCAGGCCATGGGCCGGCGTGAGGGCGCCGGTCGGTACAAGGCTATGCAATCCATCATGGACTGGGACCGCTCGCGCCTGGCCTATCGGGCCATTAAGCGCACGTTCGACATCGTGTTCAGCGGTGCCGTACTTGCTGCCATCGCCATCCCCGGTCTGATTCTTGCCGCCGCTATCCGCCTGGAGAGCGAGGGCAACCCCTTCTACAGCCAGATCCGCGTGGGCCAGACCCGCCCCGACGGCAGCCTGACTACTTTCCGCATGTGGAAGTTCCGATCCATGTACAAGGACGCCGACGAGCGCCTCGCCGAGCTCAAGGAGCAGAACGAGATCGCCGGCGCCATGTTCAAGATGAAGGAGGACCCCCGCGTCACCAAGATCGGTAAGTTCATCCGAAAGCACTCCATCGACGAGTTCCCGCAGTTCCTGAATGTGTTTCTGGGTCAGATGTCCGTGGTTGGCCCCAGGCCGCCGCTGCCGAATGAGGTTGCGGAGTATACGGAGTACGACCTGCAACGCTTGGCAGTGAAGCCCGGCATCACCGGCTGGTGGCAGGTGACGGACCGCAACGACACCGACTTCGACGGCATGGTCCGACGTGATCTCGAGTACATCGCCAAACGCGGCCCCATCACGGACCTGAAGATTGTTCTCCTCACGGTCATTGAGGTCTTTACCGGTGGCGGTGCTTGCTAATTATGTACTCCAAAGATGCAGGAAGAATTGAATTGATAGCTAATCAGGTAGAGTTTGCTTTTAATAAATGGTTGTCTTGTATGACAGGCACCGATAAGGCTGAGCTCCTTGCACTGGATGAGTCTGGAAAGGCAGATTCGTTTTTTCGCAATCTTGAGTTTGGCACCGGCGGCTTGCGTGGCAAGCTCGGTCTCGGCCCCAACCGGCTGAACGTCTATACCGTCGGCAAGGCTACGCAGGGTCTTGCGGATTACCTTAACGGCACCTTTGAGAACCCGACGGTCGCGCTCTGCCGTGACACCCGCCACGGGTCCGATGAGTTCGTGCGCTGCGTAGCCGAGGTGCTCGCCGGCAACGGCATCAAATCCTATCTGTTCGACCGCGTCGAGCCCACGCCCGCGCTCAGCTTCGCCGTCCGCGAACTGGGCTGCTCGGCCGGCGTCAACATCACCGCGTCGCACAACCCCGCCGCGTACAACGGATACAAGGTCTACGGCGCCGACGGCTGCCAGATCACCGTCGAGGCGGCGGAGGCCATCCAGGCGGCTATCGACCCCGTCGACTGCTTCGACGGCGTCAAGGCGATTCCGTTCGAGAATGCTTTGGAAAAGGGGCTTGTTCAGTGGATTCCTGAGAAGGTTCTCGACCGCTATCTCGATGAGACACTCAAGGTATCAATGGGAGAGGACTGCTCGGGGCTCCGCATCGTCTACACCCCGCTCCACGGCGTCGGCCTGGAGTGCGTGTCCCGCGTCCTCGAGGGCATCGGCGTCGCCGAGGTCGTGATCGTCGAGGAGCAGTGCGTGCACGACGGCGACTTCCCGACCTGTCCGTACCCCAACCCCGAGGTACGCGAGGCGCTGAAGCTCGGGCTCGAGTACTGCGACAGGGTGAAGCCCGACCTGCTCCTGGCGACCGACCCGGATACCGACCGCGTGGGCATCGCCGTCCCGCATGCCGGGGAATACAGGCTGCTCACCGGCAACGAGGTCGGCCTGCTGCTGCTCGACTTCCTTGCCGATAAGGCCGCCAAGGGCGGGCGTGAAATGTCCCGCGAGGTCGCCTGCACCACCATCGTCTCCGCGCCCATGGCCGACGACATCGCGCGCGCACGCGGATTCGAGCTGCGCCGCACGCTCACCGGCTTCAAGTTCATCGGCGAGCAGGTCGGCGTTCTGGAGTCGGAGGGCCGCGAGGGTGATTTCCTCATGGGCTTCGAGGAGTCCTACGGCTACCTAGCCGGCACTTCCGTGCGCGACAAGGACGCCGTGGTCGCCTCCATGCTCATCTGCGAGCTCGCCGCCCATTGGAAGAAGCTGGGGCTGGACCTCTACGAGGCCATGGAGCGCCTCTACGAGACATATGGCTTCTGGTCGAGCGCCCTTCTCGGCCAGGCATACGAGGGCCCCGAGGGCGCGTCCGACATGGCCGCGATGATGTCAGGCCTCCGAGAGCACGCTCCGCAGAATATCGGCGGCACCGCCGTCGCGCAGCGCATCGATTACGCCCAGGGCGCGCCGATGCCCGTCGTCAACGCGACCGATGAGCCCCAGCGCCTTCCCGAGGCGGACGTCCTCGAGTTCAGGCTCGCCGACGGCTCCCGAGTCCTGTTCCGTCCCAGCGGCACGGAGCCCAAGGCCAAGGCCTATGTGTTCGCCAAGGGCGCCGACCATGCCGAGTCCGAGGCCAAGCTCGCCGCGCTGGTCGCGGATGCCGAGTCGATCCTGGGAGGGACCCGATAATGATCCACCTCGTCCTGCTCTCCGGCGGCTCTGGCACACGCCTGTGGCCGCTCTCCAACAGCACCCGCTCCAAGCAGTTCCTCAAGGTCCTGCGCGACGCTGACGGCAACCACGTCTCCATGGTCCAGCGCGTCTTCGGCCAGATCGGATCCGTCGACGCGGACATCGACATCACCATCGCCACCTGCGCGAGCCAGGAGGAGTCCATACGCCGCCAGGTTGAGGGCGACTACGCGCTGGTGCTCGAGCCCGAGCGCCGCGACACCGCCCCGGCGATCATGCTCGCCTGCGCGAACCTCGCGCTCGAGCGGGGCGCCGGCGAGGGCGACACCGTCATCGTCATGCCCATCGACAGCTATGCCGACCAGGCCTACTACGACAGCGTCGTGAGGCTCGACGAGGCCGTCCAGTCCGATTTCGCCGAGCTGGTCCTCATGGGCGTGGAGCCCACCTACCCCAGCGGCAAGTACGGCTACATCGTGCCCGCGGCGGGGGAGGCCTGGCCCCGCAGGGTCGAGCGCTTCACCGAGAAGCCCGACGAGGGGACCGCACGGGAACTCATCTCCCAGGGGGCCCTCTGGAACTGCGGCGTGTTCGCATTCAGGCTCGGCTGGCTCACCGGCCTCACCGCCAAGTACCTGGAGTGCGGGACTTTCGAGGAGTTCCGCTCGCGCTATTCCGAGCTGCCCAAGAACTCCTTCGACTATGAGGTCGTGGAGAGGGCGTCTTCCATCGGCGCGGTCTCCTACGCGGGCGAGTGGAAGGACCTGGGCACCTGGAACACGCTGACCGACGAGATGGCCGAGTTCACCTCCGGTCGCGTCGTTGTCGATTCAAAAACGTGCGAGAACGTCCACGTGATCAATGAGACCGGTTTCCCGATGGTCGTCGCGGGCATCTCTGATTCAGTTGTCGTGGCGACGCCCGACGGCATCCTCGTGTCCGGCAAGGAGGCGTCTGCGAACATCAAGGCCGAGGTTAACGCCGTCGCCGAGAGCCGCCCAATGTACGAGCAGCGCTCCTGGGGCGAGTACCGCGTCATCGACAGCTGCGTCTTCCCCGACGGGGCGAAGGCGCTCACGAAGGAGCTCATCATCCGAGAGGGTTGCCAGCTCGACTACCAGCGCCACACGCATCGCGGGGAGGTCTGGACGGTTATCTCCGGGACCGGCGAGGTCGTGCTGGATGGACTGGTCCAGCAGGTTCGCGCCGGCTCCGTCGTGCAGATCCCTTCAGGAACGCCGCATTCGGCGCGGGCGGTCGGCGGCGATCTTCATGTGATCGAGGTCCAGCACGGCGAAATACTCGTTAAAGAGGACATCGATCGAATTGGCTTGTTTTGGAAGGAATAGGGAGCACAGCGATGCCCGGATATAACAGAGAAAGGCTCCTCTCGAGCTTCTTCGACAACGTGACGTTTGACCAGGTATGCGAAGTCCTCGTTGAGCATGTCTCAAATCGTACCCCAGGCTACATGATGTCGTTGAACCTCGACATCCTTATCAGGGCGGACAAAGATCCAGTGTTCCGTGATGCCCTGGAAGGCGCGGATCTTATTCTTATGGATAGCGCCCCTCTTATGAAAATCGCACGTAAGAGGGGCGTTGACTGCGTCGAAAAGCTGTCGGGATCGGATCTTATGCCCCGCATTTGCGAGTTTGCTGCCAACAAGGGGTATAGCTGCGCCATCGTTGGCGGGATGCCTGGAGTCCCGGAGAAAGCCGCTGCCGCGTTGTCGGCTCAATACCCAGGATTGATTTTTAAGGGTTCCATTTCTCCCGAATATGGATTTGAGAAAGACGCTGAAAAGCTACAAATGCTCTTATCGAAGATCGCTGGCCTACATGCCGATATTCTCTTCCTCTGCCTTGGCGAGCCTAAGAGTGGGCTACTTGTAAATCGCCATCTCGGGGAGTTTGGAGTCCCGTTTGTGTTTAACGTTGGCGCTGCGGTTGATTTTGCGGCAGGAAACGTTGACAGGGCTCCGAAATGGATGCAGGACCATAGCCTTGAATGGTTCTACCGTTTTGTGAAAGAACCCAAGCGGCTTTTCAAGCGCTATTTTGTCGACAGTTGGCATTTTCTTACGATTTATTTGCATGCTCGCAGGAGTGATTCCCGTGCGTAACGAATGTAATCATAAAACTGTTTTGATGTGCTGCTCTGATCTTAGCTATAGGGGCGGCATGGTAACAGTTGTCAGGAATTACCTCTCATCTAAGGACTGGGACGAATTTGATATACGTTTCGTTCCTACTCATGTTCAGGGTGGCAAGTTGAAGGTTGCCCTTCACTTTGCAGCGACTTATCCAAAGCTTTCTAGGATGTTTAAAAAGCATGAGGTTGATCTTGTGCACCTTCATGTTGCCGAAAGGGGAAGTTTCTTTCGCAAGGCTCTTATTGCTAAATCTGCAAAGCGCCATGGTATTCCAGTTATCTTCCATCATCATGCGGCGGAGTTTATGCAGTTCTATGACGGCCTGGATAATCGCGGTAAAGATTATGTTCGGGAGTCTTTTGAACTCGTCGATTTAAACATTGTTCTTAGCAATGCCATCAAAAAGCAGTTGTCTTCGCTTTTTCCAAAAGCTCGGTTTGAGGTAATTGAAAACGCCGTCTCAACGTTTTCTGAGAACCCATATTCTGATTCCTCTCGCAACATTGTATTCATGGGGAGAGTCGGAGACAGAAAGGGCGCATTCGATCTTATTAAGGCATTCGATAACGCCCTTCCTTCTATTGGTAAAGAGTGGCATTTGCTGTTTTGTGGCGATGGAGAGATTGAGCGAGCCGAGGATGAGATTTCGCGTCATGGTCTTAATGGACGAGCAGAATGTCTTGGTTGGATTTCTGGACAAGCCAAAGACGACATCCTTCGAAAAGCGGGGGTGAATGTTTTGCCTTCGTATAACGAGGGTTTACCGATGAGCATCTTGGAGGCCATGTCTTTTGGCGTACCGACAATCAGTACTCGTATCGCTGCAATTCCTGAGGTCATTAATTCGGGCAATAACGGAATTCTCATTGATCCCGGCGATATTGGCTCCTTGACTTCTGCGATCGTTTATCTCTGCAATTTTGACGAGGCGCGTTTATGCATGAGCGATAAGGCATTCAATACCGTCAGTGATAAGTATTCGTTCGATCAGAACATCAGCAGGTTGAAGGAGCTGTACCGGACGTTATGTTAGGAAAAGTGCGCGCATTTGTGCGCTCCATATATTTGAAAAGGCTTGTCAAGAATGGCTTGACGGTAGGGGATTGCTTTCAGATGGAAAAGGGTTGCAACATTGATGCGGTCTGTCCTTGGCTTATCAAAATTGGTGACAACGTTACTTTTGCATCTAATGTTTGCGTTCTGGCCCACGATGCAAGTACTAAAAAATTAACTGGATATACACGAGTTGGTCGCGTTTCTGTAGGCAATAACGTTTTTGTTGGATATGGTTCGATTATTCTGCCGGGCGTATCTGTCGGAAACGATGCTGTTGTGGGTGCAGGCGCGGTCGTGACAAAAGATGTTCCTGTCGGAAAAATCGCTGCCGGCGTTCCTGCAAAGATTGTGGGCGATGTTAGCGAGCTTAAGGCAAAAGCCGAGTGCCTCATGAGTTCTTCTCATGCTTATGGACAGGAATATCTTCGTGATCAGATTGACGAAACGCGTATGAATCAAATGCGTGCCGAGCTGGCTCATTCCGACGGTTTTATTCTTTGAAGTAGTTAGGGTTCATCTTGAATTTAAAGAAATACGTGCATAGGGGTTTTGAAGAGCTTCGGGCAACATCTGATATTGCTGGCGTTGTTGGCTGGCCCGAGGCTCTCGCTACTCTTAAGGGCAAAATTGAAATTCAGCGTATGTGTCGTGATGGCTACCAGGAGGGACCATCTAGAAAGGCTGCGCTTCTTCGCAAACACGAGATAATGCTTGACTATTTTGAGAAGCGTTACGGTGAGTTTTTTAGCTCATATAGTTTTACGGCAACAGTGCCTGATGATGACCCCGCTATGCGCGGAAAGGTATGGGCATGCTGGTGGCAGGGGGAGGATAATGCCCCCGCGATCGTCAAAAGGTGTCTGCAAAGCGTTCGTTCCGCCGCTGGCGAACATGAGGTTATCGTTCTCAATGACAATAACTATCGAGAGTATGCTGACATGCCCGATTGGATTGTAGACAAATACAACAAGGGCATTATTTCACGGACACAGTTCTCTGATGTTCTGCGTTTTACCCTGCTATCTCAGCATGGTGGAATATGGCTTGATGCAACGATGTATTGCTCTGCTCCTCTTCCCTCAGACGCTTTCGAGCGCGATCTGTTTACCATTTCGCGTCCCGATTGTGATCATATGTCTGTTGCAGCTGGTCGATTCAGTGACTTCTGTTTTGGATGCAATTATGAGTCCAGGCGTATTTTTGCCACGATTCGAGACGCATGCTATCGTTACTGGGAAACAAACGACACCCTCGTTGATTATCTTACAAACGACTACATGATTGTGCTCATGCAGAAGCTTGATCCCGAGTATATCGGACGTGCGTTCGCGGCTATCAAGCCCTCAAATCCAAGGATGGCCGATCTTCTGGTGCATTTAAACGATCCTTATGATGTGAAGCTGTGGAAGGAGATCACTTCGCAGACCAGCTTGTTCAAGCTCTCGTGGAAAACCCCGGCCGTCGTTGAGGCCGGCGGGAAGAAGACGTTTTACGGGAAATTGATTAAAGGGTCATTGGTGAGGAATGCATAAGATAAAGGAAAATGCACTTTCCAGTATCCGTATCGACGATCTGTTTTTATTCGTCGTCTTTAACCTTCTTTTGTTTCAGCCGTTTCTTGAAAGATTTTCTGACTTTGCGGGCTACATAGATGAAATCGCGTTCCTCTCGCTGCTGCTTTTGACTGCTATTAGCGCACGAAGCAGAAAGTACGGACAGTTTAGGCGGGTCGATAAGGTCATCCTTGTGCTTATGGTCGTAGTCGCGCTTCTTGGAATTATGGGCAACTATGCCGCTGGGGTGCAGCTCGGTTTATCGCCGATTCTTACTGACGTCTTTGCATGCTTTAAGGTCCCTCTTGCTTTCTTGGCGCTCTTGAGGATTGTCGGAGGAGAGACCGGTTGCCGTTCAATAGAGCGTTTGCTAAGCTTGGAATCAGTTGTCTTGCTTTGGATCATGGCGTTGCTCGCACTCGCCAGCACCTTCGTCGAGTTCGGTATGAGCGATGATGAAGTTCGTTACGGCATGCATGCGTTCCATTTTTTGTATGAGCATCCGGAGAGTGTGAACTTTGCCGCCGTTTCCCTCTTGATCATGCGCATGACCAGCGCTCCGCGCTCAAAGGCGTGGATTGCGGCCTTCGTTGTCGCGGCGCTCACGTTGAGGACTAAGGCGTGGTGCTGGATTGCCGTCAGCTTGCTCATCCTCTTCCTGACCACGAGGAGCGGCAAGTTAAAAAAGCGCTATATAGTCCTGTGCTTCTTTGTGGCGGTTGCTGTCGCTTGGAACCAGTTTGCTGCTGTATTTTCCCCTGAGGCTAGCGAGCAAGCCAGAAACGCCTTACTGAAGGCCGCTGTCACTATCGCAACGGTTTTCTTTCCCTTCGGGGCCGGCTTTGCAACGTTCGGCACAGCAGTCACAGCTACGCCTGCGTATTATTCGCCCCTCTACTATCAGTATGGCTTGAGCAGCGTATACGGTCTTTCACCAACATACCCCTATTTTGTTTGCGATTCATTGTGGCCCGCGATGTTGGGAGAGTTCGGTTGGATCGGATTGCTATTGTTCTTTGGGATAATGCTCGGGATGAGCTTTGCCGTCGTTGTTCGTTCGAAGGGGCGTTCTTCCCTGGCTCCGGTTCTGATAGGTGTCACATACCTTTGGATTTCGAGTATGGCCGAGAGTGTCCTTTTCGCGCCGTCCGGGCTCCTTCTGATTACCGCTCTAGGACTTTGCCTGGGGTTTGACCATGACCGCAAGGAGGCCAAATGCTCATTAGCGTGATTGTCCCAGCCTATAACTCGCAGGAATCCATTCTACGAACATTAGTTTCTGCAGATCAAATTGCGTGTGATGATCTAGAGATCATTTGCGTCAATGACGGATCAACCGATGGCACCCAAGAGATAATCAACCGTTTTTCCGTTGGGGCTCAACATTCCGTTACATATAGAAATACGCCTAACAGGGGTGTCTCTGCTGCAAGAAACCTTGGGATGTCCATAGCGACCGGCGATTGGGTCTATTTCCTTGATGCCGACGACGCCATTGATTTTGAAAGGTTTGGTGCTGTTGCCGAGCGATTGAGGACCGATCTCTCCGATGCGGATTGTGTAAAAACGTCTTTTCGCATGCGTGAGAATGAAGCTGCATACGATAGACGGTTTGTCGAGACCGAGCGGCTGGTTGGGGGTGCGGACATCAGAGGGTTAAGGAAAGCTGTTTCGGGCTGTCCTGATAGCACTTTCTCGTTTAACGAGTACCTTGGGTGTGTGTGGGGTGGTTTTTTCAAAAGAGAGCTGATTCTTGCTAATAAGCTAGAGATGGACCCCGGCCTCCATTTTATGGAAGACATGCAATTCCAGCTGAAGTACTTCGCCGGCTGCAAGCAGGTTATTGTCCTTCCCGATATTACCTATGAGTATGTCGTCAATGACGCTTCGGCAACGCATTCATGGTCTTCGAAGCAGGAAAAATCGTTGCTAAACTCTCTCGGTCTATTGCTGTCGGCTGTTGAGGATGATGAGGAGCTCAGCGGGCTCCTCAAGCCGAGGTTCGCATATTACATTTTGCTTACCGTGCTCGACCGGAGGAGAACGTGCTATTCGGAAGATAGTGCTGAGATCATAGGATTTTTGAAGAGCGATTCTTCCAGATCTCTCGTAGCTTCCTTCGGGTCTTTATTTGACCGGGTCGGTGTCCTAGCTCCTAAGCACCTCCTCCTTTCGCAGTTCCTGAAGGTTTTGGTGAAGTGCCTGGGGGTCGGCTCTGACGCGTCGGTTTAAGTTTAGGTTGCGCTCTGTTAAATGATTCTAAGAGAGGCGATTTCAGCATCGTCTTTGATTGGAGGCTCGATGAGAATAAAAGGCAAAGTCGGAGTAGTCACGCTCCCTGGGCAATTCAATTATGGAAACCGTCTGCAGAACTATGCCATCGTCAAAGCATGTCTTTTCATTTCTCGTCTATCTAGCAGTAAATGGGACATTTATTTGACCGACTGTTTTATGCGATTGACCGGGATTGTCGTTTGCTTAATTTGCGTTTTGTCACTATAAGCTTTCGAATTTTGATTGGTGCCCCTGTTGGGCCGCATAAGGGATTAAATTTCCCCCGTAATGTCATGAGTCCGATTGGTTGATTGGTGCGTATCAGAATGAATGTTGGAATTATTACTTTTCATTGTTCTTATAATTTTGGGTCGGCTTTGCAGTCTTTTGCAATGCAAGAGGCGGTTAAGCATTTGGGCCATTCACCGGCGTTGATCGATTATAGAAGCAAGGATTTTAATCAGTATGCTCTGCTTTCTCTTGGGCATCCTAGGGCTACAGCGCGGTTTTGCGTGCACCCTCGAGTGTATTTAAGAAGGAAAGCCTCTTTTCGTTCATTTTGGGATCGTTATTTCAATTTGACAAATCAATACAGCTATAGGGATGAGGCCGCATTAGACGAGTTGCCCTCACTGTTCGATTGTTTCATTTGTGGCAGCGATCAGATTTGGAACCTCGATTGCACTGGCGGCGTTGTCGGGCCATTTTTCCTTTCGTTTGCTGGCGATAAACGCCGGATCGCCTATGCGCCCAGCCTTGCTCATACTACTTTTAAACCAGAGAACTTTAATAAGGAATACGTTGCTGGGTTGCTCGCACAATTCGATTATCTCTCTGTTCGTGAGGAGGAAACGGTTCCGCTCTTTCAATCGCTTGTCGATAAACCGATTAAGACGGTGCTTGATCCCACTCTGCTTCTTAATTCGGAGAATTACGCCAAGATGACCTCGAATAAGGTCCTGGAAGGTGACTATATTTTTATGTACCTGCTGCGTAAGTGCCCTGAACTTATTGAGAGTACCGTCACGATGGCAGGCGCAACGGGAATGAAGGTCGTATATATATCTGAGAAAAACCTGGATATTCCAAATTCAGTTAATCTGTTTGGTGTTGGCCCGGAAGAGTTTGTTTCCCTAATTGCACACGCAAGCTTAATTCTTACTAATTCCTTTCATGCAACCGTATTCTCAGTGCTCTTTCATAAGCCTTTCCGCGTATTTGCTACGGATAAATCTGGTGCACGCATGCGTGACCTGTTGGGAAATATTGGGCTGTCTTCACGTTGTAATGATACTATCTGCGCCGAGGATATTGTCCCCTGCGATTGGGACGATGTGGATTCTCGCCTGGATTCTCTACGGGAGCATTCTTGGGCCTATCTTAGAAGGGCGCTTTCGTAATGGGGGAGACGCGTCGACTTATTAAGAACACTGGCATTATTGCAGTGGGTGGAATGGCTACAAAGATTGTCCAGTTCTTGCTGCTTCCGCTCTATACCTCTGTTCTGTCCACAGCCGACTATGGCACCGTCGACTATATCAACACTATCGCCCTGTTTTGCGTTCCTGCCGTTTCTTTGCTTATGGACGAAGCGCTGTTTCGGTTCCTTATTGACTGTCGTACCGATAGGGATCGGGCTAAAGCCGTGACGGCGTCATGCGCTGTTCTTCTTGCCGGGTGCGCGTGCTTTGCGGTCTTGGCGATTCTGGCCTGGTTGCTATTTAGGCCAGAAAATCTTGGCTGGGTCGTGGGACTTGTTATTGCTGGCGCGCTTCTGCAGATGGCTTCTGCGGTTCTTCGCGGTTTCGGTGATACCGTGGGATATTCCGTCATGAACTTCACCGCGAGCGCTCTTACCATCGTGCTCAACGTTCTGTTTATCGCCGTTTTGCGCTGGGGCGTTGTGGGCATGCTTTCCGCTACGGTCATGGCCCAGGGCGGCGTTGCCCTCACGTTCATGGTCATGCGTAAGCTCTGGCGCTATATCGATCCGTCGGCTTTCTCCATTTCCTATGCTCGAGACCTCCTGCTGTATTCGTTTCCACTCATCCCCAACAAGGTCTCCTGGACGATCAACAACTTGTTGGACAGGCTTATTATCATGAACACGCTCGGGGCTTCCGCTGCCGGCGTGTACGCCGTCTCTTACAAGTTCCCTGGTGTCATGGATCAGGTGTATGGCTTCTTCTATCAGTCCTGGAAGGAGAGCTCGGCGCGCGCCCTCAATTCCGATGAGGATGAGTCTGCTTTCTATAATTCTGTGTACCGCGCGCTAAGGCGTTTCATGATGAGCGTAGTTCTGCTAATGTCTGCGCTTATGCCCCTCGTGTACGGCATCCTGATCAAGGGCTCATTCGGTGAGGGTCTGCTCTATGTCCCAATCTTGCTTCTGGCGACGTACTTTAGTAATATCTCCGGCTTCTACGGCGGTATTTTCACTGCGCATAAGGAGACCGGAATTATGGGTACCACCACCGCGGTGTCTGCTGCCCTTTGCGCCGTGCTGTGCATTATTTTTATCCCGCATTTTGGACTATATGGAGCGTCTGTCGCAACGCTTTTGGCGATGATTGTGGTCAACGAGTACCGCAGGATCAAAGTTGCCAAGTTTACAAAGCTTATTGAAGACCGGGTTGAGCAGGTTTTGACTTTGGTTTCAATTGTCGGCGTGTTCGTTTTCTATTATCTGTCCGCCTATGGTGCGGGCATCTTGAGTGCGATCGTCTGTTTGGCAATTGCGCTGGCTTTTTCCGTTTATATGAATGCCGATATTCTGCACAAGTTTATTTTGGCTCGCAAATAGGGAGATAACTGTATGTCTACCGCGAAAAGGGGCGAAGTTCCCACACTGTTTGAGTCGCCGTCGCATTGCTGCGGATGCGGGGCGTGTGCCGCCGCTTGCCCGAAAGGCGCCATCACCATGTCTGAGAGTAAAAACGGGTTTGTTCTTCCTGTGATCAACGGCGAACTCTGTATCGGTTGTGGCGCGTGCACGAGGGTGTGCGGCCTCAACCGGGGGATAGGCTCTAATTCTGTCGGACCGTTCTTTGCCGCTGCTGGTAGGGACGATGTCTCGGAGTCCGCTTCCGGGGGAGTTTTCGGCGCCGTTGCACGTGAACACATTTCCTCTGGTGGGGTCGCATACGGTGCTGCCTATGAGCGTGAGGGGAATACGCTTCGTGTGCGACATCGTCGTGCGGCGAGCGTTGATGAGCTCCGCCCGCTTCTCAACTCAAAATATGTCCAGAGTGACGCCGGATCTTGCTTTGCCGACATCAAGGAGGATCTATGCGAGGGAAGGCGAGTCTTATTTTGCGGAACGCCTTGCCAGGTTGCTGGCCTTAGGGGTTTCCTCAGGCGCGATTATGAGGGCCTGACAACTATTGACTTGATTTGCCACGGTGTCCCTTCCGCTCGTATGTTCGCGGATTGCGTGGAGGGCTATGGCAAGCAGTTTGGATCTCCCGTGGTTGATTTCCGGTTTAGGTGCAAGCGCGAGGGGTGGGGGCACTCCCTTCTTCTTCTTCTTCTTGAGGACGGAAGAGAGGTTACCATTCCTGCGGCAAAATCTCCCTACTACGACATGTTCCTGAATCTTAAGACGCTTCGCGACAGCTGCTATAGGTGTCCCTATGCAGGGGGATTTCGCGCTGGTGATCTTACCATCGGCGATTTTTGGGGTGTCGACGTTAATAGGCCTGACGTTCTGAAGGATTCTGAGAAGTTTAATCAGGTGAAGGGCGTCTCCTGCCTGTTGGTTAATAACGACCGCGGCAGGGAATTCATTGAGTCCAGCAATGCTTTGGACTTGTACCCTGTTGAGTTCGACGATATCGCCAAGGGCAACGACCAGCTCCGCCATCCTAGTGATCTTCCCAACGACAGAGGATTGTATATCGATGCTTTTACGAAGGGCGGTTGGAAGTCAATCTGCAAATTGTATTTGAGGCGCGAGCGAGGACTTAAATTTCATTCAAAGAGGATACTTAAAGTATTTCTCCCCG
>URDZ01000023.1:0-20162 GCA_900546725.1 uncultured Collinsella sp.
CCGCTGCCCGACCGCAAGGTCGCCGGCAAGAGCCCGCTTTCCGACTGCTTTACCACGCCGTGCCGCACGAGCTGTCCCATCCAGCAGGATATTCCCGCCTATCTGGCGGCTGTTGACGAGGGCCGCTTCGAGGACGCGCTCAACATCATCATCGAGCGCAACGCCCTGCCGTTTATCACCGGCACCATCTGCCCGCATCCCTGCGGCCGCGCTTGCGAGCGTGCGTTCTACGAGCCCGAGGGTGCCCAGATTCGCGCCAGCAAGCTCAAGGCTGCCCGCGAGGCCATGACCGCCGTGCTGCCCAAGCTGCGCGCCCAGGCCATTGCCAACGACGGCGAGCACAACGTTGCCGTTATCGGTGGCGGCCCGGCCGGTCTGGCGACGGCGTTCTTCCTGACGCGTGCCGGCGTGCCCGTCACTATCTTTGAGGCCCGCGATTCGCTCGGCGGCGTGGTCCGCCACGTGATCCCCGAGTTCCGTATTGCGAGCGACGATATCTCCCACGATGCCGAGCTCTGCCTGGCCTTTGGCGCCAAGGTGCAGCTCAACGCTCGCGTGGATTCCATTGAAGAGCTCAAGGCCCAGGGCTTTACCGACGTGGTCGTGGCCACCGGTGCCTGGATGCCCGGCTCTGCGGGCTTGGGCGAGGGTGCCGAGCTCGACGTGCTGGAGTTCCTCGAGACCGCCAAGAAGGGCGAGAAGCTCGAGCTGGGCGAGGACGTCGTGGTCATCGGCGCCGGCAACACCGCCATGGATGCTGCCCGCGTGGCCAAGCGCCTGGCTGGTGTGAAGAACGTGCGCCTGGTGTATCGCCGCACCAAGAAGCAGATGCCCGCCGACGAGGAAGAGCTTGATCTTGCTCTTGCCGACGGCGTTGAGTTCTGCGAGCTGCTGGCGCCCAAGGCACTCAACGGCGCCGTGCTGACCTGCGATGTTATGGAGCTTGGCGAGCCGGATGCAAGCGGCCGTCGCAGCCCCGTCGCCACGGGCGAGACCGTCGAGCTTCCCGCCACCACGGTGATCTGCGCCGTGGGCGAGGGCATCGACGCCAGCCTGTACGATGCCGCGGGCGTCGAGCACGACCGTCGCGGCCGCCTTGCCGCCACCTCCACCGGCGTCGAGGGCGTCTGGGCTGCGGGCGACTGCCGTCGCGGTCCTGCCACCGTGGTCGAGGCCATCGCCGATGCCGCCGAGGTTGCCCGTGCCATCGCCGGCGTGGACTTTAACAAGTACGCCGACCAGAATGCTCAGGCCGGCCGCGAGGACACCTGCTACGAGCGCAAGGGGTCGCTGTGCCGCGACAAACGCAACTGCACCAAGACCCGCTGCCTGGGCTGCGGCTCGGTGTGCGAGGTCTGCTGCGACGTGTGCCCCAACCGCGCCAACGTGGCAATTAAGGTGCCGGGCCTGGCCAAGCATCAGGTCGTCCATGTCGACGGCATGTGCAACGAGTGCGGCAACTGCGCCGTGTTCTGCCCTTACCAGGAGGGTCGTCCCTACAAGGACAAGCTCACCCTGTTCTGGAGCGAGGAGGACATGGAGAACTCCGAGAACGAGGGCTTCCTGGCCGTGGACGAGGACCACTTTAAGGTTCGCGTCGCCGGCACGGTCCGCACCGTCTCGGTCGATGCCGTCAACACCGGTCTTCCCGAGGCCGTCCGCCTGACCATCAGGGCTGTGCGCGACAACTATTCGTACCTTCTTAAGAAATAGGCGAGTCTCTTATGGCCAAATCCATTCAACATAACGTGGCCTACGTTGCCTGCGGAAGCGGTTGCGCCTCCGCAGGCGGCGATGCCCGCTGCAGCGAAGGCTGCATTGGCTGTGGCGCCTGCGTCACGGCTTGCCCCCACGGTGCCATCTCACTGGTCGACGGCGTTGCCCGCGTGGACCGCTCCAAGTGCACGGGCTGCGGCCTGTGCGGCATGGCGTGCCCGCAGCGCGTGATTGCCTTCGTTCCCGGCTACCAGAACATCCTGGTGCGCTGTAACAACACCGACAAGGGCGCCATTGCGCGCAAGATCTGCGACACGAGCTGCATCGGTTGCGGCATGTGCGCCAAAAAGTGCCCTGCCGGCGCTATTCGCATCGAGGACAACTGCGCCCATATCGACGGCGCGGACTGCCTGTCGTGCGGCATGTGCGCGGTTGTGTGCCCGCATGGCGCCATTCACGACCGCACCGGCATTGCCGCCGGCGTGTAGAAGGGAATCACCATGGCACAGGAATTCACTTTTACCGTTAACGGCGTGGAGCGCACGACGACTCAGAACAAACCGCTGCTGCGCTACCTGCGGGACGACCTGCATATTCACTCCGCCAAGGACGGCTGCTCCGAGGGCGCGTGCGGTACCTGCACCATCCACGTGGACGGTGCGGCCGTCAAGGCGTGCGTGCTGACCACCGCGCTTGCCGCCGGCCGTAACATCGTAACCGTCGAGGGCCTGCCCGAGGACGTGCGCGAGGCCTTTGTGTACGCCTTTGGCGCCGTGGGCGCCGTGCAGTGCGGCTTTTGCATCCCCGGCATGGTCATGGCGGGTGCGGCACTCATCGCCGAGGACCCCGAGCCCACCGAGGAACAGATCAAGTACGCCATTCGCGGCAACGTCTGCCGTTGCACCGGCTACAAGAAGATTATCGAGGGCATTTCGCTGGCAGCCGCGGTGCTCCGCGGCGAAAAGCAGATCGACGAGGACCTGGAGCGCGGCGATGACTACGGCGTGGGCAAGCGCGCCTTCCGTATCGACGTGCGCAAGAAGGTGCTCGGCGAGGGCAAGTACCCCGACGACATCGACGAGCTCGACCAGCCGGGCCTGACCTATGCCAGCGCCGTGCGCTCGAAGTACCCGCGTGCCCGCGTGCTCTCCATCGATACCTCCAAGGCCGAGGCCCTGCCCGGCGTGGTGGGCATTCTGCGCGCCGAGGACGTGCCGGTCAACCAGGTCGGCCACCTTATCCAGGACTGGGACGTCATGATCGCCCAGGGCGATATCACCCGCTGCGTGGGCGATGCCATCGTGCTGGTGGTTGCCGAGGACGAGGCGACGCTCGAGAAGGCCAAGAAGCTCGTCAAGGTTGATTACGAGCCTCTGGAACCCGTGCGTAACATCGCCGAGGCCAGGGCTGCCGACGCTCCGGGCCTGCACGACAGCTTCTTTGCCTTTGGCAACACGGTGGAGCTCAAGGACAACGTATGCCAGAGCCGTCACGTGACGCGTGGCGACGCCGCCAAGGCGCTGGCGGAGAGCGCGTTCACCGTGACGCAGCGCTTTACCACGCCCTTTACCGAGCATGCTTTCTTGGAGCCCGAGTGCGCCGTCGCCTTCCCGTACAAGAACGGCGTCAAGGTGCAGTCGACCGACCAGGGCGCCTACGACACGCGTAAAGAGTGCGCCCACATGTTTGGCTGGGATAGCGAGCCCGAGCGCGTGGTCGTCGAGACCATGCTCGTGGGCGGCGGCTTTGGCGGCAAGGAGGACGTGTCCATCCAGCACCTGGCCGCGCTCGCCGCATATAAGTTCCAGCGTCCCGTGAAGTGCAAGCTCGCGCGTGCCGAGTCGCTCGCGTTCCATCCCAAGCGCCACGCCATGGACGGCACCTTTACACTGGGCTGCGACGCCGAGGGCAACTTTACCGGCCTGGATTGCGAGATCAACTTTGATACCGGCGCCTACGCGTCGCTGTGCGGCCCGGTGCTCGAGCGCGCCTGTACGCATGCCGTCGGCCCCTACAAGTACCAGAATACCGACATTCGCGGCTTTGGCTACTATACCAACAACCCGCCCGCCGGCGCGTACCGCGGCTTTGGCGTTTGCCAGTCCGAGTTTGCGCTCGAGAGCCTGATCGACCTGCTGGCCGAGAAGGTCGGCCTGGATCCGTGGGAGATTCGCTACCGTAACGCCATCGAGCCGGGCGAGGTTCTGCCCAACGGGCAGATTGCCGACTGCTCCACGGCGCTGAAGGAGACGCTGCTCGAGGTCAAGGATGCCTACTATGCGCATCCCGGACACGCCGGTATCGCCTGCGCCATGAAGAACGCCGGCGTGGGCGTGGGCCTGCCCGATGCCGGCCGCTGCAAGATTCGCGTCGAGAACGGCGTGGCCGTGGTCTATGCTGCCACGTCCGACATCGGCCAGGGCTGCAACACGGTCTTTTTGCAGGACGTTGCCGAGGCATGCGGCCTGCCGCTTCGCTGCATCGCCAATGGCGAGTGCTCTACCGAGAACGCTCCCGACTCCGGCACCACGTCTGGCTCGCGTCAGACGGTCGTGACCGGCGAGGCCGTGCGCGGTGCCGCCTTCCTGCTGCGCGATGCCATGCTTGACATCGAGGCCGGCAAGCATGCACCCGATGCTCCTGTGAGCGCCCATGGTGATGGCATCAAGATCGAGTACGACGACGGTCGCGCCTATCAGCTGCACACACAGGAACTCGTCGCCGGCCAGGGTATGCATCCTCAAGATCCCGCTGCCGCCATCAAGGCGCTCGAGGGCTGCGAGTTTGGGTACGTGTACCTGGAGCCGACCGACAAGCTGGGCGCCGACGTTCCCAACCCCAAGAGCCACATCTGCTACGGCTTTGCCACGCATGTGGTCATTCTGGATGATGACGGTCGCGTGAGCGAGGTCTATGCCGCGCACGATTCCGGCAAGGTGGTCAATCCCATCTCCATCCAGGGTCAGATCGAAGGCGGCGTGCTCATGGGTATGGGCTATGCGCTTACCGAGGATTGGCCGCTCAAGGACTGCGTGCCCCAGGCAAGGTACGGCACGCTCGGACTGTTCCGTGCGCCCGAGATTCCGGATATCCACGCCATCTACGTGGAGAAGGATGAGCTGCTGCCCGTGGCATACGGCGGCAAGGGCATCGGCGAGATCGCAACGATTCCCACGGCGCCCGCCGTACAGAACGCCTATCGCGCATTTGACGGCAAGCTGCGTCCGGATCTGCCCATGGTGGATACGCCCTACAGCCGCGCCCGCAACCGCGGGTAGGGTAGGGCGCGGACGGCCATTGCTGACGAGCTGTTCGCGCTCAACATCAACTACATACGCTGCGCCTTTGGCCCCGGCTCCATCGCGAGCCGGGGCCCTTTGTTTGGAGTGGAAACTGCGTCCCGGATTTGGCGCTCAGAACGGGACACGCTTTCCGGATGGGATGCTTGGCGGAAACTACGGCCCAGTTTTTGGCTCCAGAACGGGATGCATTTTCCGGAACGGTCCACGTGCGGTGGTGTACCGCCCCTTTCGTGTGCGCCGCTTGTCGAATTACGTTATAGCTAGCTATATTATAGGAAGGTATAATATAGCTAGCTATAACGTAAAGGAAGGATGGTCTATGTTTGTCGGAAGAACAGCGGAAATGTCCGAGCTCAATCGACTGTATGGCACGGACTCCTTTGAGATGCCTGTGATTTACGGCCGCCGTCGTGTGGGTAAAACGCGCCTTATCACAGAGTTCATCCAAGGCAAGAAGGCTATTTACTTTCAAGCTCGTCGTACCAATGCGGAGGCAAACCTGCACGGCTTTAGCCAGGCGATACTTGCAGGCTCGGTTGGTGCTGCAGGCGTGTCGTTTCGTAGTTTTGACGAGGCGTTCGATGCATTGGTCACCATGGCTCGAACGGAGCGTTTGATTGTCGTGATTGACGAGTATCCCTATCTCGCCCAATCGAATCCCGAGATCAGCTCGTTGCTGCAAGACAAGATCGACCACTTATACAAAGAGACCAGGCTAATGCTGATCCTATGCGGCTCGTCTCTTTCGTTTATGGAGGAACAGGTGTTGGGCTACGAGAGCCCACTATACGGTAGGCGTACGGCCCAGTTTAAGATCATGCCGCTCGATTTTACGACGACCCTCGGGTTGTGGCAGAGCATGAGTCGCGAAGACGCTGCAGTTTGCTATGGTATGACGGGCGGCATTCCTGCATATATCGAGAGAGTCGATCCTGCCGCATCGCTCAAGGACAACATCAAACGTCTTTTCCTTACTCCTACGGGCTATCTCTTTGAGGAGCCGAGTAACCTGCTAATGCAAGAGTGCCGCAATCCCGAGCAATATGATGCGATCGTGCAAGCAATTGCTCAGGGGCGCTCGAAGATCTCGGAGATTGCGAGCTCTACGGGAATCCCTGCGAGCAACGTAAAGAGCTATGTGGATAAGCTGGCGTCGCTTGGGATTGTCGAGCGCGAGCTGCCCCTAAACGAGACGAGCAATAAGCGAGCCGTGTATCTGCTGAGCGACCAGATGTTTAGGTTCTGGTACAAGTTTGTTCCGCAGAACATCGGGCTGATTCAAAACGATATGGCCGAGATGGCGTATAAGCGCATTGAGCCGCACGTATCGGATTACATGGGTACGGTCTTTGAGCTTATATGCAGACAATACGTGTACGAACTCGCGCGCGCGGGCGAACTTGGTGTGGTGCCGGCAACAGTTGGCCGTTGGTGGGGAACGGACAATCGGACGCGTACGCAGGAAGAGATCGATTTGATTGTCGACGACGGAGAGGGCGCGGCGCTCTTTGCGGAGTGCAAATGGCGTAACGAACCGGCAGGCGAGGATGTTCTGGAAAAGCTCGTGTACCGAAGCGAGCTCTTTAGGCGTCAGCATAAAAGCTACGTGATCTTCTCGAAGCGTGGCTTTACGCAAGGATGTCAGGAAGCTGCGGGGAGCAGGGGAGATACCAAGCTGATTTCGTTTGCCGAGATGTGCGAGCGGAGATAACCAAGCGCGCTCTGATGTGATTGCTCGGAATGGGTCGCGCTAAGGATGCCAAGCGTAAAACCTACAATGAAAATGGCGTAAAAACTACATCTGTCATGGCGTAAAAACTACATTGAAAGTAGCGTAAAATCAGCATTGAGAATGGCGTAATTTCGCATATCGCGTGATAGAGAGGGACGGCCGTCTATGGATGCACCAAAGAGATTGACCCAAAAGGGATATAGGCCCCGGCTCATAGAGGAGCGCCTCGACACCCTTATGCGGGCGTTTGGCTGTGTGGAGATCAACGGCCCCAAATGGTGCGGCAAGACCTGGACGGCGCTCTCTCGCTCGGCGAGCGTCTCCAGGCTCGATGAGCCTGCGCAGCGTGCGGCGGCAGAGGTCGACCCAAGCCTGGCGCTCATCGGCGATGCGCCACACCTGGTCGATGAATGGCAGGAGGTGCCCGAGGTTTGGGATGCCGCCCGGCGTTTCGTGGACGCGAGCGGCAACGAACGGGGGACACTTTTGCTCACGGGCTCGACCGCGCTCAAAAGCGAGGAGCGCAGCCATGTTCGTCATTCCGGCACGGGTAGGATCGCCCGTCTGTCAATGCGCCCCATGGCCCTGTGTGAGTCGGGCGACGGCGAGCCGCTCGTGTCACTGGCAAGCCTCTTTAAGGGCGAGGATTTTGCCCCTCAGCGTCGCGAGAGCACGGTGGATGACGTCGCCCGCTGGTGCTGCAGGGGCGGTTGGCCTGCAAATCTTGGGCTTTCGGAAGATCTTGCGCGAGAGACGGCAAGCCAGTACGTGCACTCGGTGCTCGACGTCAACGTGCTGGACGAGGGCATGTCGCCCGAGCTTGCACACGGCCTTTTGCGAGCTCTTGCCATGAACGAGAGCCAGGCTGTCACGTACAAGACGCTCGTAAAGGACGCCTCGTACGGTGAGGCGGGCCCCGACGAGAGGACCATCGCTGCGTACTTGGACCTCTTCAACAGGCTCAAGCTGACCGAGGACCTGTGCGGATGGGAGCCGCCCATGCGCTCGAAGGCCCGCGTTCGCGTGCGCCCCAAGCGCTACTTCTGTGACCCGTCACTTGCGGCGGCGTTGCTGGGGGCTACCCCTGAGCGGCTGCTTGGCGATATGCAAACGCTGGGGATGCTCTTTGAGAATCTCGTCCTGCGCGACGTGCGCGTGTTCCTTTCCACCTACGGCGGTGTCGACAACAGTGTCCATTATTTCCGAGATGAGAAGGGCCTTGAGGTCGATCTGATCGTTGAGCACGACGGGCGCTGGGGAGCCATCGAGGTCAAGCTGAGTGATGCGAAAGCAGACGATGGAGCGAGAAATCTCAAGGCGCTGGAGAGGAAAGTGCTCTCCAATCCTGCCGCCCAGAATGCCGCGCCGGCGTTTTTGGCGGTCGTGGTTGGAAAGGGGAGCATTGCCTACACACGCGACGACGGCGTGGCGGTGATTCCCATGGCGGCACTTGGGGCGTAGTGGTTTTGCGGGCGTGCCGTGCTTCCTTTACCGAAAATCCATTTGGTAAACCAGATGCTCGCGGATAGAATAAAGTTGACGGCAGCCCAAGGGTGATAGCTGGGCAGCGCCGTTGCTTGGTCAAGAGGTCAGTGCCTTAATGGCAGCGACTTGTTATGCTTCGAATGCTGCTTGAGTGCCTCGGAAAGTTCGATAAGCGCCGTGAAGAGCGAGACCAAAGCAACCAAGAGCTCTACGAGCTCTGATGGGCCCGGGATGACCGCTGATTCAAGTCACCGGGCCTAAATCTTTTTCATGCATTTGAATAGAGCGGGCAACTCTCTTGGGGCCGTCTGCATGACGTGTGCCTGGCGCATGGTATTGCGCCCCACTTTCATGTCCGTACGGGCGCCTATCCTTACGGCAATGTAGCCGCCTATGTAGCAAGCGGCAGGCAACGGAGAAAGGCCCTAACCGTGTCAGCTGAAAAGACGCCGTGTATCTCGGCTATCGATACGACGAACTTTGCGCGCCAGATTGTGCTGGACTTTGAGTTTGCGCCGGTGCCAAAGCAGCGCCAGCGCCGTGGGCTGCGCAATGAGATTATTGAGGCCGGCGCCGTCAAGCTCGATTACCACGGCAACGTTATGGGTGAGTTCTCGCAGTTTGTGCAGACAGAATTTACCGAAGGCGTTGCGTATCCCGTCCGCGAGCTTACGGGGATATCGGCTGTGGACACCGCGATGGCCGATCCGCTCTATGTGGTGATCAAAAGGCTCAGCGATTGGATCGGTCGCTACTCCGCCCAGGTGGTTTGTTGGAGTGGGGCGGATCGTCGACAGCTTTTGACCGAGTGCCAGGCAAAGCACATCGACCTTTCCGCATTTCCTACGGACTGGGCCGACCTGCAGGCGTTTTACACCTCGATCATGGACGTGGGCAGCCACGGGTGTGTCTCTTTGAGTGACGCGGCGACGTGGTTTGGCATCGAGTTCGACGAGTCGACGGGTCACGCCCACAGCGCCCTAGCCGATGCGCGCGTGACCGCTAAGTTGCTCAAGCAGGTAATGGACGGGGGCTACCACGTGAGCCCACGTGCCCAGGAAGTCCGCCAGCGGTGGGGGATGGGCGAGCGAGCCCAGACACGCCTTTCCAGCAAGTGCCCCGAGCTGAGCGATCTGCTGCTGAAGCTGAAGGCGGAGGGGAGATAGGGGGCGTTCAGTTGGTAGCCGAGGCAGTTGGGACGGTCGAGGTCGCGCTAACGAAAATCCATTTGTTAAACCTGCTAGCCCTGGGTACACTGCATATCGATGGGCCCGGGATGACCGCTGATTCAAGTCACCGGGCCTAAATTCATATCTATAGGTTTAACCGAATGGCTGACAAGCCTACGGGACCTAAGATTCCATGGCATCGCGAATGGGCAGAACGTTGACTCTCGACTTCCCCTTCTATCTGCGTCAGATGGTCATTGGCTTCTGTTCCTTTGCTAGAATCAGAAGCACATTTGTATTGCATCATGCAATCGCGGGGGTTGCCAATGAAATACGCCGAGCTTGTCGACGGAGAGGCCAAGACAGGCGAGCTCAAG
This sequence comes from uncultured Collinsella sp., assembly GCA_900546725.1. GTDB lineage: Bacteria > Actinomycetota > Coriobacteriia > Coriobacteriales > Coriobacteriaceae > Collinsella. The sequence continues at coordinate 9,782 of URDZ01000023.1, forward strand.
AGCTTTCTTGTGGATGGCGAGAACGTTGCCGTGACCATCCGCATACCTAAAAACATGCGTGATGCGGCGAAGGACGCCGCTGCGCTTTCTGGCATCAGCTTTACCTCGCTGGTAAAGATGAGCCTCATCGAATATCTGACCAAGAAGGAGAAATAGCAGTGGCGGATAGCGACGATCTTATCAAGGCCGTTGGCGCCAATATTCAAGAGAAGGCATCTCTCATTTGGAGTGCCGCCGATACCCTGCGTGGCCCCTACAAGCCTCATGAGTACGGCCTGGTCATCCTTCCTATGACCGTTATCAAACGCTTCCACGACTGCCTTGAGCCCACGCACGATGCCGTTCTCGCCGCAGCTGAGAAATACAAAGCCTTTTCCGTGAAGGACGGCTTTTTGCGCGATGCCTCCGGCTACCCCTTCTACAACACCTCTAAGTTCACCTTCGAGACGCTCAAGGCCGACCCGGAGAACATCGAGGACAACTTCAAGGACTACATCAACGGGTTCTCGGACAACGTGCAGGACATCTTGGCACGCATGAAGTTCGCCGACCAGATCGAACGCCTCTCCGACCCAGACGCCCCGCTGCTCTACCAGGTCGTCTGCGACTTCTGCAAGCCGCAGGCCGACATGTCGCCCGACAAGATCAAAGCTGTGGACATGGGCTACATCTTCGAGAACCTCATTCAGCGCTTCTCCGAGTCCTACGACGAGGACGCCGGCGCTCACTTCACGAGCCGCGACATCGTGTACCTCATGACCGACCTGCTCATTCAGGCGGACCCGCACGTCTTCGACGGCGACCGCATCACGAAGACCGTCTACGACCAGACCATGGGAACCTCGCAGATGCTCGGCTGCACCGAGGAGCGCCTGCGCCAGCTCGACGCCGAGGCCCGTGTAACCTGCTACGGTCAGGAGTTCAATCCCTTCACTTTCGGCATCGCGAAGGCGAGTGCGCTAATTCGTGGCGAGGACGACGCCAACATGCGCTTCGGAGATACCCTCTCCGCCGATAAGTTCGATGGCTTCAAGTTCGACTACTGCATTTCCAATCCACCCTTCGGTGACCCGTGGAATCCTCAGGCCCCCTCGGTGGAGAAGGAATTCAAGACTGCCGGCGGTGGACGCTTCCCCGTTGAGAAGCTTCCCGCCAAGGGCGATGGTCAGATGCTCTTCGTGCTCAACGGCCTGTCTAAGCTCAAGGACGACGGCGTGATGGCGATTGTCCAGGACGCGAGTCCGCTCTACAAGGGCAAGCCCGGCAGCGGCGAGGACAGCATCCGCCGATACGTGTTGGAGAACGACTGGCTCGACGCGATCGTGCAGCTGCCCTGCGACTCGTTCTACAACACCGGCATCGCCACCTACGTTTGGCTCTTCAGCAAGGCGAAGGCACCGGAGCATCGCGACCACGTGCTGCTCATCGACGCCTCCCGGTGCTTCGAGAAGCGCCGCAAGGGCATTGGCGACAAGAAGAACGACATCACCAAGTCCTGCCGCGACCTTATCGTCCAGGCGTACTCCGAGTATCGCGACGGCACTTGGACGGGCGCCGGGTCCAACGGACTAGAGGTCTCCGTCGAGGCGCGCCTGATGGAGACGGTCGAGTTTGGCTTCAACCGCGTTGCCGTGGAGAGCCCCGTCGTCGACGAGGACGGAGAACCCGTCCTTAACAAACGCGGGAAAATGCAGGCGGACAAGGCCAAGGAGGACACCGAGGACATCCCGCTCACTCAGGACATTGACGCCTATATCGAGCGCGAGGTACGCCCGTACAACAAGTACGCCTGGGTGGACAAGAAGAAGACCAAGGTGGGCTACACCGTCCCGTTCACGCGCGTGTTCTACAAGTACGCCGAGCTGGAGCCAGCTGACGAGATCGCCAAGCGCATCCTCGAGCACGAGAAGACGCTCGAGAAGAGCCTCAAGGCCCTCTTCGGAGAGGTGCGTTAGCAATGCGGGAGATGAAGGACAGTGGCGTCGAGTGGCTCGGCGAGGTCCCCTCGAGGTGGAAATTGCATAGGGCTAAGCGCCTGTTTAAACTCACCAACGACAGGGGCAACGATGACCTTACGCTTTTGGCAGCGACCCAGAAGCATGGCATGTGGCCTCAGGATAGGCTTGAAGGTGTTGTTCGCGTTAAGGACGATACCGACCTAAGTAGATTCCGTACGGTTCACAGGAATGATTTTGTAATCAGCCTGCGCAGCTTCCAGGGCGGCTTCGAGCGCTCCGACTTCGAAGGGGTCTGTTCGCCTGCTTACCAAACGTTTCGCTCAATAAAGCCAATCGACTATCAGTTCTATAAGTACTTGTTTAAGTCGCCGTCGTTTATTGACCATATGAATTCACTAACGTTGGGCATCCGCGAAGGCAAAACAATCAAGTTCGAGGACTTTGCAGCCCAAGTGCTACCCATGCCTCCCCTCGATGAGCAGCGCCGCATCGCGGAATACCTGGACGATAAGTGCGCCGAAATCGACCGCGCCGTCTCCACCGCCGAGCAGTCTATTGAAGAGTACAGGGCGTATCAAAACGATGTGGTTAAACGAGCCATTGTTTACGGTACGTGTAACGCTTTCAAAGTGAAAGAAAGCGGAGTCCCGGCGATAGGAAAAATGAATGCGAACTGGGGCCTCGTGATGGTGAAGCGTCTCGCTGTATTTCTCAACGGAGATAGAAGTGACAGCTACCCTTCAGGCGACGACATTCAAGAGGCTGGAATTCCGTTTATTACGTCTGGCGACCTCAATGGTCGTTATCTTCCCGACGTCTTTTCGAAGTACATTTCGCAAGATAAGTACGATTCACTTAAGGGTGTGAAGCTACGGCGCGGTGATGTCGTCTTTTGTTTGCGCGGAAGCGTTGGCAAATGCTCGTTGAACCGAACGGAGAACTGCGGCACGGTTGCTTCTTCGCTGACTGTCGCTAGACCCATTTGCTGCGCTCCCGAGTGGCTTAGCTATGCGCTTACGTGCTCATCTACCACCAATCAAGCCATGGCTACTGCCATTGGTGCAACGAGCGCAAATCTTGCCGCTAACGTATTGGCTCGGGCGTTTGTGCCATTGCCCCCTCTCTCCGAACAGCGTCTCATTGCGGACTACTTGGACGAGAAGTGCACCCAGATCGATGCCGATATCGCTGCCAAGCAGGCTATCATCACCGACCTCAAAGCGTACAAGCAGTCGCTCATCTACGAGACCGTCACCGGAAAGCGGGAGGTGTAGCCAATGGGCGATTCCTATCGTCTTCCGGGCATCGTGCTGGAGGCGTCGTCGTCGAAAACGTGGGATATTGCCGTTTCCGAATGGCACGTGGTGGGGTGCCATGACAATGGGAACACCTCCGGAGAGTGTCTTTGCGGGCATGAGGGCATCAGGTATGAGTTCACAATCAAAAATTCCGTCAACGGGAAAGAGCTCTCGCCAATAGGCTCCACCTGCATCCTTAAGTTTGAAAATGATGAGCTCAAGAACGAGGTTGAGGGCTGGAAGGCAGCGATCAAGCTGCTGGAAGCCCTTGAGGCGAGGAAGCCGGGCGTGCGACTCGATGGCATGAACAGGGATCTGTTTTCTCGACGCCTCTACGCTTTCCTTTACGAGAGGGGCGCCTTTCCGGCCAATAGGTACAACGGTTATGACGGTCGAAACGATTACGAGTTCATGGTGGATATGTTCAACAAGAGGACGGCACCGACGGAAAAGCAGCGCGCGAAGATGTACATGGTGCTAAACAAGAGCATATTTCCGTGGCTCGCTCTCTTTGGTCGCGAGTTGAGAGAGATGAGGTTGTAGCATGCCTGCGCAGACAAAGGAAAAGAACCTCGAAGAGGACATCGAGTCGTTTCTCTGCTCGCCTGAGGGCGGTTTCTTCAAGTGCGACGACAGGCATTCGCTCCTCTACGTCGAGGACGGCACCTATCAGATGGTCGGCGGCGGCTACATGGAGCATCGTGACCGTGCGCTCGACGCCGCCACCCTGGTCAACTTCATCCAGACGACGCAGCCCAAGGCGTGGGATCGCTTCGAGCGCATGTGCAACTCCGATTCCACGGCGAAGTTCGCCAAGGTCTTCAACGACGCCGTCGACCGCCTGGGTATGGTCGCGGTGCTCAAACACGGCTTCAAGCACCGAGGAATTCCTTTCAAGGTCGTATTCTTCAAGCCGGAGAGCGGGCTTAACGAAAGCGCCGCCGACCACTATGCCAAGAACGTCTGCCGCTGCATCCGCCAGTTCCACTTCGCCGAGACGGGCAACCAGACCATCGACATGGTCCTGGACGTGAACGGCATCCCCCTGGTGGGCATAGAGCTCAAGGACCAGTTCACCGGCCAAGACGTTGAGAATGCCATGCGCCAGTGGCGCGAGGACCGCGACCCGAGGTGTCGCTGTCTCAAGTTCAACACGCGCATGGTGGCCTTTTTCGCCGTCGATCTCGAAAATGTCTACATGACCACCAAGCTGGAGGGCGCGAAGACCTTCTTCCTGCCGTTCAACCAGGGCTCCGCCGGGGCGGGAAACGACGGCGGCGCCGGCAACCCCGCAAATCCCGACGGTTATGCCACGAGCCACTTGTGGGAGGTCGCCCTGCAGAAGGACAGCCTGCTCGATATCGTCAACAAGTTCCTCCACCTGGAGGTCAAGGAAGAGACAGAGCTCGATGCGCGCGGCAACGAGGTGAAGCGCAAGAAGGAGCGCATCATCTTCCCCCGTTACCACCAGCTCGACTCCGTGCGTAAGGTCATCGCCGACGTGCGCGCGAACGGGACGGGCAAGAACTACCTCGTGCAGCATTCGGCGGGGTCGGGCAAGTCGAACAGCATCGCCTGGACGGCCTATCGCCTTGCATCCCTCTTTGTGGATGACACCCCGCTGTTCGACTCCGTGGTCGTCGTCACCGACCGCCGAGTGCTCGACAGCCAGCTGCAGGAGACCATCTCGGGCTTCGATCACGCCATCGGCTCGGTCGTGACCATCGGCAAGGACAAGACCTCGGCCGACCTGCGGGACGCCATCAACGGCGGCGCTCGTCTCATCGTCTCGACCCTTCAGAAGTTCCCCGTGATCTACGAGCAGGTCGAGAGCAAGGGTAAGCGCTTCGCCATCATCGTCGACGAGGCACATTCGTCCCAGACGGGAACGAGCGCGCTCAAGCTCAAGAGCGCCCTTGCCGACAAGCGCGACGCGCTCGAGGAGTACGCTGAGATCGAGGCGGAAGCCGAGGACGCCGCAGCCGATTGGGAGGACCAGCTCGCCGACGAGCTCGCGAGCCACGGCCGTCACAAGAACCTGACCTTCGTTGCCTTTACCGCCACGCCAAAGGAACAGACGCTCGAGATCTTCGGCGATGAGTGGCCTGACGGGTCCTTCCACCCGTTCCACGTCTACTCGATGCGCCAGGCGATAGAGGAGGGCTTCATTATGGACCCCCTCGCCAACTACGTGAGTTATTCGGAGGCCGTCGAGCTCGCACGCACGGTCCCCGACAATCCCGACGTACCGAGCAGCCCCACGCTCAAGCTGCTCCGCAAGTATAAGGAGCTGCACCCCTATGCCCTCGGCCAGAAAGCCGAGATCATCGTGGAGACATTCCGCAATGTGACACGCACCAAAATCCGCGGCAAGGGCAAGATGATGGTGGTCACGGCCTCGCGCCTCGCGACGGTTCGCTACTACCACGAGATCAAGCGCTACATGCAGAAGAAGGGCTACGATGATATCGAGGTGCTGGTGGCGTTCTCGGGCGCCATTAGCGACCCGGCTGACGGCCCCGACGGTCCCGAGTACACCGAGCCGGTCATCAACGTCGGCCACGATGGACAACGCGTCGCCGAGAGCCAAACGAAGGCCGAGTTCCACAACTATGGGGACGTGCTTGTTGTTGCCGAGAAGTACCAGACGGGCTTTGACGAGCCGCTGCTGCACACGCTGGTGGTGGACAAGAAGCTCAAGGACGTGAAGGCCGTCCAGACGCTCTGCCGCGTCAACCGCATCCACCCGGACAAGGAGGACACCTACATCCTCGACTTCGTGAACAAGCCCGAGGACATCCAGAAGGCTTTCGAACGCTTCTACACCGAGACGTCGCTTTCCGAGCAGATTAACACCGACCTCCTCTATCAGGTGCAGACCGATATTCGCGGTTACGGGCTCTATGACGAGTCTGACATTGAGGCCGCTGCCGAGATAGTCTTCACCGATGGCAAGGGTAAATCGCAGAGCAACGTGCAGGGTAAGCTCGCGGCCGTTTTGAAGCCGGCGGTCGCGCGTTATAACGAGTTGAACGACGATGAACGCTATCAGGTTCGTCGCAAGGTGCGTAGCTTCTGCAAGTGGTACACCTACATCACCCAGATCGTGCGCATGTTTGACCGAGACCTGCATAAGGAATACGTGTATTTAAGCTATCTGCGCCACCTCCTCAAGGTCGAGAAGATCCCCGTCGAGGCTGTGGACGACAAGGTCGAGATGCGCTTCTACAAGCTCAAGCAGGAGTTCGAGGGCAGCATTTCGCTTGAGCCTGGCGGCGGCGTGCTCGATCCCGGTGGCGCGGCCAAGACCGTGACGCCCGATAAGAAGCGCGACCCGCTGCAGGTGCTCGTGGATAAGTTCAACGAGCAGTGGGCTGGCAACTTCACCGAGGGAGATCGTGTGGTTATCGACACGCTGTGGAAGCGTATCGCCGAAAACCCGCAGGTCGCCGACACCATCCGTCGCGACGGCAGACAGGTCTTCGAATCAAGCCTGCTGCCCAAGGTGTTCGATGAGGAGGCTCGCCGCGCCTATGTGGAGAACACGGACTCCTTTACCAGCCTCTTTGAGGACAGTGAGAAGTATCGCGCCATGATGAGCGCCATCGGGCAGCTGCTGGTTGAGAAATTCAAGTAGGATTCCTGAGATTGATGTTGGAAAAAGGGGCAACCGCAAATGAAAGCAACCGAGGCAAATCTACTCGACCTTATGGGCGTGGCGAAGATGCAGTTTGTCATTCCCGTGTACCAGCGAGTTTACTCGTGGAGTGTAAAAGAGTGCGAGGTGCTTTGGGATGACGTCATGCGAGCGGGTCGTGATGGCGTATCGCACTTCGTGGGGTCAATGCTTTATATCCCCGAGTCCGAGAGCTCTGCCACGAGCATTTCGCGCGTGCTTCTGATTGACGGACAGCAGCGCATGACGACGTTTTCGTTGATGATTGCAGCTTTGGCTGACTATTTGGAGAGCAACCCCGACAAGGCTGGCTTCCTTGGCGACCTCAAAATCTCGGCGCTGAGGAAAAATTACCTCTTTAACGATGACGACTACAACGGTCTGGCACGCTACAAGCTGGTGCTCTCGCAGGACGATAAAGAGACGCTGTTCTCCATCGTGTCTGGGGCTCCCGTGCCAGATGAAAAATCGGATCGGATTGTCGAGAACCATGCGTTCTTCCGCGAGAAGATGCGTGGTAAATCATTTGACCCGGCAAGGCTTTGGGCGGGGCTAAACCGCGTGCAGGTCATCGACACTAAGCTCACCGCTGGCGTTGATAATGCCCAGCTCATATTTGAGTCCATGAACTCCAAGGGCAAGCCGCTCACACCCATTGACCTCATCCGTAACTACGTTCTAATGTCGCTTCCCAACGACGAACAGACCAAGCTTTATGAGGGTTATTGGCATCCACTCGAGTGCTTGTTCGGAAAAGGCGGCGAGGACGAGTTCAATGCATTTATCTGGTACTGGCTGTGGCTTAAAGTTCCCAATAGGATGCCGAAGGAGAACGAGGCCTACTACGAGTTTAAGCGCTATTTCGCCGACGACTACGATGGTGACACCGAGGGCCTGCTTAAGGAGCTGCGCGGGTATGCACATAGATACGCCAGTCTGTTCCTTGGTAAGGAGAAGGACGACGGACTGCGCCGAGTGTTCGGCAGAATCGTAAGCCTCGACGTGAAGCAGATAAGGCCCCTCTTAATGTTGCTTTATTCGGTTTACGAGGGGAATGGACTAGACCGCAATGCGTTTTTACGTATCTGCGAGACTATCGAGTCGTTTCTGTTCAGGCGAGCGGTTTGCGGCAGACTTACCACGGGCCTAAATAATTTCTTTGCCGGCATGTATCGCAATCTCGAGCAGCAGGACGATATCGAGGAGTACGTTACGGCGATGCTCCTTATCCACAGCAGCGGTATGACCGCATACTTTCCGACAGACGAGCATTTTGTCGAGGAGTTTAAGGCGCGTGACTGCTACAGCCGCTTCTCTAAAAAGCGCTATTACCTGGAACGCATGGAGAACTGGCACCACCCGAAGGAGTCCATCTCAGCCGACGATTACCAGATCGAGCACATCATGCCCCAGACGATTGATGATGAGCACGGCTGGAAGGAATCGCTTGGTGAGAACTGGGAAGACGTCCACGACAGGCTGTGCAACAACTTGGGAAATCTTACGCTGACGGGCTACAACCAGGAGTACTCAAACCGGTCGTTCTCGGACAAGCTCAATCTGCCTGACGTCGGATTTAAGTGCAGCCCGCTCTACCTAAACAAATCGATTGTCTCGCATGAAAAATGGGGAGAGGAAGAGATTGGACAGCGCGCGGACGAGCTGGCGAAAGAAGCGTGCGAGATATGGAAGTATCCCGACCTTCCGGCAGACGTCGTCGACAAGTACCGTCCTTCTCGTGGGGAGCCTGACGAGGCTCCTGTCTGGACTCTGCATGAGAACCACCCCACCTTTGCCGAAGGTGGGCTCAACCAGAAGCTTTTCGATGAGGTGCGCGAGTCCGTTCTGAGTGGTAACCCTTCGTGGGAGTCCTACATAGCCAAGTACTATGTAGGCTTCAGGTCGGGCAAGCGAAAACTGCATGCCGTGTTAGAAGGTAGGACCAGCAACGGTGGCTGGATTGCCGTCGGCCTGGCAAAGAGCGTGGATGACCTAATTGATCCAGAGGACATGTGCCAGGACAAACGTACGCAGGGTGGATTTGGCCCAGGCCTACCGACCTATGTTGCTCTTCGTAATGCCGATGACATTCCCGCGGTGCTCGATCTTATAAAGCAGTGCTAGGTTAAAGGCCGGGAATCTAATTCCCGGCCCTTGCCATCTCGGAATTGCCGATGGCTTATCTGCCCACCTACACCCCCGCAATCCCGCGCGCCGCGCTCAGCAGCTCGTACTCCCTCTGGCTCCACTGGTGCAGCTCGGCCGCGTGCACGGCGTCGCGACACAGGTCCAGGAACACCTCGGCGCCCTCGCAGAAGCACTCGCGGGCAAAGGCGCCGGATCCGTCCGCAACGCACGCACCGTCGGCAAAAAGCTTCCAGCTGGACGGCTCGCGCGAGCCGTCTCCGAGCAGCTTGATCTGCAGAACATGTGGGCCGCCAGCGGCACATGGCCCTTCTTCCAACGCCTGCACCGTAAAGCGCATCTGGAGGGACAGAGTATAAAATCCGGAAAAGTGTCGAAATAGGCACCTTAAAACTTCGGAAAAGTGTAGCTGGATGACAAAACAGCACTAAGAAGCTGGTGCTGGATGCGGGATCCTGTGGCCGCCTTCAGCCCTCGCTACTCGTCGTCCCCGTCGTTGGGGTCGCCCTTGAGGGTGTTGATGTCCAGGTACTGGTTATCGTCCTCTTTTTGCTGGGTCTCCGACTCCGCTTGGGTGGGGCCGCGGAACAGCTGGAATCCCTCAAATGCAATGACACCGAGCAGGGCAATGATAATGGCGATAAAGGCAACCTTGACTGCCTGCGGAAATTCCGAGAAACGCAGTGCCTTTTCCTCGGCGTAATAATCGGCGAAGCGCTCTTCGCCCGTGCTTTTGGTATACGCCGGCGCGGACGCGGCCTCCGGGTCATATTCCGGTGCGGGCGTGGCAGCGTACGGATCGTTGGGATAATCGCTCGACGCGGTGCCATAGTCCTCGGTCTCGATGCGACTGTTGCCAGCATAGCCATCGGAATAATCGGAATATGCCGTACCGCCCTCATAGTCTGCGGCGCTCGTGTTGGCGGCAAAAAGCGGGTTAACTGGAACGTCGAGCGCCGGCATGCCGGTAGAGGTCTCATCCAGATCGGTTGCAGCCCAGGAATCGTAGGCAACCTGATGGGCAACGGGCTCATCGAGCCTTGCGACCGGAGGCTTGCGTGCCGCAGGAACAGGCAACTGCTGGGCGCTGTACATAACAGTGCTGTCGGCCGATTTGCCCTGCGTCGCTGCTGCGAGAAATGCCGCCGTCTCGGATGGGTCACTTGCGGGGCGGGGAGCGGGCGTGGGCGCCGAAGTGGGTGCGGGTGTAGGCGCGGGCGTCGAAACAGCCGACTGCGCAGGAGTCGGCGCAGATGCGGTCTTAGGCGCAAGTGCGGGATTGGGGCTTGACGGGCGAGCCGCGC
>URDZ01000024.1:0-19979 GCA_900546725.1 uncultured Collinsella sp.
GGCATCTACGTGCCGGGCGGTCGCGCGCAGTACCCTTCCACCGTGCTTATGAACGCCATTCCCGCCAAGGTCGCCGGCGTCAAACGCGTGGTCATGGTGACCCCGCCGCAAAAGGACGGCCTGATCAGCCCCTACACGCTCGCCGCGGCAAAGCTCGGCGGCGTGGACGAGATCTATATGGTGGGCGGCGCCCAGGCCGTGGCCGCGCTGGCGTACGGTACCGAGACTATTCCGCGCGTCGACAAAATCACCGGTCCGGGCAACGCCTTTGTTGCCGCTGCCAAGCAGATTGTCTCGGGTGACGTGGGTATCGACATGGTCGCCGGTCCTTCCGAGGTCTGCGTGCTGGCCGATGCCACGGCCAAGCCCATGGTGGTCGCGGCCGACCTGATGGCTCAGGCCGAGCACGATCCGCTGGCAGCCTGCTATCTGGTGACCTGCGACGAGCAGTTTGCGCGCGAGGTCGAGGCGGGTATCGACATTCTGGTAGCGCAGTCGCCACGCGCCGAAATTACGCGTGCTTCGCTTGACAATGAAGGCACCATCGTGGTGGCCGCCGACATGGCTGCCGCCGTCGAGGCCGTGAACACCGTGGCGCCCGAGCACCTGGAGCTGCACTGCAAGGACGCGATGGGCCTGCTCGGCGGTATTCGCAACGCCGGCGCCATCTTTGTGGGCGCTTGGAGCTCCGAGCCGCTCGGCGATTATGTTGCCGGCCCCAATCACACGCTGCCGACCGGCGGTACGGCTATGTTCTCCAACCCGCTTTCGGTGGAGGAGTTCGTCAAGCGCTCGAGTGTCATTTGCTATACGCCCGAGGGCCTGCTTTCCGATGCTCCCGCTACGCAGCGCCTGGCCGAGGCCGAGGGTCTGTGGGCACACGCGCTTTCGGCCGCACTGCGCCGCCGCGTGTTGGAGCAGGGCGAGGATGCCGTGAGCGCCGAGTCTCTGGCCGCGGCCGACCTGACCAAGGTCGCCTGGCCGGGCGACGCCGTGGCGACGGTTGCCGAGGGCGTTGACCTGGCGGCGGCTGCGGGCGGTGCCGCTGGCGCGACCGGCGAGGAGGTCTAACATGGCCGAACTCACGCCGCGCATGAAGGAGCTCGTCCAGCCCTACTTGACCGGCATCGAGCCCTACGATCCCAACTTTACGCCCACGCGCATCAATCTTTCGGCCAACGAGAACACCTATCCCGTGCCGGCCGGCGTGTGCGAGGCGGTTGATGCGGTCCTGGCTGCCACACCGCTCAACCGCTATCCCGATCCCATGTCCAACGACCTGCGCGATGAGCTTGCTGCCTGGCATGGCGTCGCGCGTGAGAATATTTGCGTGGGCAACGGCGGCGACGAGCTGCTCTATAACTACCTGCTGGCGTTTGGCGGCGCGGGACGGACCCTGCTCAACTGCCCGCCGTGCTTTAGCGAGTATGCGTTCTTTGCATCGCTCTGTCAGACCGAGGTGCGCGACGTGTGGCGCGACCCGGCGACCTTTGAGCTCGACCAGGCGGCGGTGCTCGCCGCGGCGCCGGAGTGCAATCTGGCCATCGTGACCTCGCCCAATAACCCCACGGGCGACGTGGCGCCGCTCGACTTTGTCGCGGCCCTCTGCGATGCGTGCCCCGGCATGGTGATGATCGACGAGGCCTACGTGGAGTTTGCCGACGATTCGTTTGGCGCGGCTACCACGGCGCAGGGCCTTATCGCCGAGCATTCCAACCTGGTGATTCTGCATACGCTGTCCAAGGCGTTCGGCGCCGCCGGCACGCGCCTGGGCTATGTGATCGCGGCGCCCGAGGTCATCGACGTGTTCGCGGCGATTCGCCAGATCTATTCGGTCAACGTGTTGAGCCAGGCGGCGGCGCTCGCCTGCGTGCGTGCCCGCGATGCGTACGCGCCCGTGGTGGCACAGGTTGCATCCGAGCGCGAGCGCGAGCTGTGCGCCCTACGCGCAATGGCTGCCGAGGGTCTGACCGTGGAGGTATGGCCGAGCGCGGCGAACTTTGTGTTCGTGCGCCTACCGCACGCCACGCGCGTGCGCGAGCGCCTGCGCGACGAGTATTCAATTTTGGTGCGCGACTTTAGCTACGCGCCGGGGCTCGCGGACTGCCTGCGCATTACCGTGGGCACCCCGCGGGAAAACGACGAGGTGCTGGCAGCGTTTGCCGCGCTGGTGAAGGAGGAGATGTAGATGGACCGCTATGCCGAGGTAACCCGCAAGACGGGCGAGACCGACATTGTCGTTAAGCTCGACTTGGACGGAAGCGGCGTGTGCGATATCTCGACCGGCGTGCCGTTTTTCGACCACATGCTCAACGCCTTTGGCCGCCATGGTCTGTTCGATCTGACGGTGCATGCGGTAGGCGACGTGGAGGTCGATGCGCACCACACCGTCGAGGACACGGGCATTGTGCTGGGCGAGGCGTTTTGCCAGGCGCTGGGTGACAAGGCGGGCATTACGCGCTTTGCCGACGCGGCGATTGCCATGGACGAGACGCTCGTGATGGCCGCCGTGGATATTTCGGGCCGCGGCCAGGCCTACTGCGAGCTGCCCGTGCCGACCGAGCGTGTGGGCAGCTTCGATACCGAGCTGGCCGTCGAGTTCTTCTATGCCTTTGCGCGCGACGCCAAGCTCACGCTGCACGTGCGCGAGCTGGCGGGCGGCAACTCGCATCACATTATCGAGGCCGCCTTTAAGGCTGTGGGCCGCACGATGCGCCACGCCTGTGAGCTCGATCCCCGCGTGCAGGGCATCCCCAGCACCAAGGGCTCGCTGTAACCGCTGCAAAGACAAAAACCACCACGAAGGTGCCTGTCCCCTTTGTGGTGGTTTTGGATGATGGGAAGAGGAGGGTCGCGTGGGCGAACCGAAGATCGTGGTGGTCGATTACCACAAGGGCAACTTGTCGAGCGTTACGCGCGGGCTTGCGCGCGCCGGTGCCGCCGCCTGCACGTCGGACGATCCGGAGCAGATCCGCAACGCCGACGGCCTGGTCATCCCGGGCGTGGGCGCGTTCTATGACGCGATCGCCTTTATGCGCCAGAGCGGCGAGGCAGACGCGGTGCTCGATGCCGTCGCCGCCGGAACTCCGCTGCTCGGCATCTGCCTGGGCCTTCAGCTATTTTTTGAGTGCGGCAACGAGGGCGTGCCTGCGGACGAGGGCGCGGTCGCCGACGGCAACGCCTCCGAGCAGGCTGGCGGTCCCTGGGTCGATGGCCTGGGTATTATGCGCGGCTCGTGCACACGCTTGGAGTCGAGCCGCCTGAAGGTGCCGCACGTGGGCTGGGACCAGGTGCACATGACGCCCGCCGGCGCGGCCGATCCGCTGCTCGCCGGTTTTGCCGAGGGCGCCAACATGTACTTCACCCACAGTTATGCGGTGGCCGACGACGCCGATGCCGCCGATGTGCTGGCGCGCACGCACTATACGCGGGGCTTCCCGTGCATCGTGCGCCATGGCAACGTGTGGGGCTGCCAGTTCCATCCCGAGAAATCCTCCGCGCTGGGTCAGCGCATCCTTAAGAACTTCGTCAACATCGTCGAGGAGGCTGGCCGATGATCCTGTTTCCCGCAATCGATCTGATCGGCGGCAAAGTCGTGCGCCTGGAGCGCGGCGACCGCAGCCGCTGCAAGGTATATTCCGACGACCCCGTGGCCGTTGCTCGCTCGTTTGCCGAGCAGGGCGCAAGCTGGGTGCACGTCGTCGACCTGTCCGCTGCCTTTGGCGAGGACGAGGACACATGCGCTGCCAACTCGGCGGCGATTAAGGCCATCTGCGGCGTCGACGGTCTGTCCGTGGACGTGGGCGGCGGCGTCCGCTCGCTCGCGCGCATCGACGAGTTGGCCGGCTACGGTGCGCGCCGCATCGCGCTGGGCACGGTGCTGGTGACCGAGCCGGGTTTTGCTGAGGTGGCAGCCCAAGGCTTTGGCGAGCTGCTGGTCGCCGACATTGCCGCACGCGACGGCCAGGTTAAGGTGAACGGCTGGCGCGACGGCGCGGGCGTGGTGCTCGACGATGCCGTGGCGCAGCTTACCGAGCTGGGCTTTAAGCATCTGGTGTATACCGACATCGCGCGCGATGGCATGCAGACGGGCATCGATGTGGCGGCGTATCGCCATGTGGCCGAGGTCGCGGGCTTTCCCGTCGTGGCTTCGGGCGGTATCTCGACGCTCGACGACATCCGCGCACTGGCCGCGGTGGGCGAGGTCGCGATTGAAGGCGCCATTACCGGCCGTGCGCTCTACGAAGGCAACTTTACGCTGGCACAGGCGCTGGCCGCCGCCCGAGGGGAGGAGTAGCCCATGCTTACCAAGCGCGTGATTCCCTGCCTGGACGTCAAGGACGGTCGTGTGGTCAAGGGCGTCAACTTTGTGAGCTTACGCGATGCGGGCGATCCGGTGGAGCTGGCGCGTGCCTATGACCGCGAGGGTGCGGACGAGGTCGTCTTCCTGGACATTACCGCCACGAGCGACAACCGTGCGACGACTATCGAGATGGCGGCGCATGCGGCCGAGGAGCTCGCTATTCCCTATACCGTGGGTGGCGGTTTCCGCGACTTGGCGGGCATGCGGACCATGGTTGCCGCCGGTGCCGATAAGGTGTCGCTCAACTCTGCCGCCGTGCGTGACCCGTCGCTGATCAGCCAGGCTGCCGCGGCGTTTGGCAGCCAGGCCGTGGTCGTGGCGATCGATGCCAAGCGCGTCGGTTTGCCCGGAGAGCCGGGTGCCGATAGGTGGGAGGTCTTTACCGCGGGAGGCCGCAACGCCACGGGTATCGACGCGGTGGCGTGGGCCGAGGAAGCGGCTCGTCGCGGCGCCGGCGAGATTTTGCTCACCAGTATGGACCGCGACGGCACCAAGGCCGGCTTTGACCTGGCGCTCACCCGCGCCGTGGCGCGCGCGGTGCCAATCCCCGTCATCGCGAGCGGCGGCGTGGGTACGCTCGAGCATTTTGCCGAGGGTGTGATTGAGGGCGAGGCCGATGCCGTGCTGGCGGCCAGCGTCTTTCACTTTGGAACCTTCAGCATTCGCCAGGTGAAGGAGTATATGGCCAGTCAAGGCATCCCCGTGAGATTGGATTTTTAAATGGAGCAAGTGACAACTGCGTCCGAGCTCAAATACGACGCCAAAGGATTGATTCCTTGTGTGGTTCAGCAGTATGACACCGGCGAGGTGCTTATGGTTGCTTGGATGAACGAGGAGTCGGTGGGGCTGACGCTCAAGACCGGCACCACGTGGTTTTGGAGCCGCAGCCGCCAGGAGCTCTGGAACAAGGGCGCGACGAGCGGCAACATGCAGGAGGTCAAGGAGTTCTGGGTCGATTGCGATAGCGATACGCTGCTGGTCAAGGTCGATTCTCCGGGTCCGGCCTGCCATACCGGCAACCGTACCTGCTTCTTTAAGCGCGTGGAAGGGGGTGTGCGATGAAAGTCGTGACGCCGTTCGAGGTCGCCGACTGCAACACCGAGCTCCTCCGCGCGGGCGTGCCATGCCACGTGCACCTGACTGATGCCTGCGGGGCGCAGTCGCTTTGGCTCGAGGCCGAGAAGGAAAGGCTCGATGAGGCCCATGCCGTCATCGTCGAGTTCTTTGAGAAAAAGGGCGCAAAGCCTCGGTTCGATGAGACCGGTACCTACTTTACGTTGCAGTAACGAGAGGAAATAACCATGGGAGTCAGAACAGCTAACGTGCAGCCGGGAAATATCGGTGAGACACTGACGGGGCTGGCCGAGGTGATTCATGGCCGTCGCGACGCGTCGCCGCAGGAGAGCTATACCGCGCGTCTGTTGACCGACGTCGAGGATGAGCTGCTCAAGAAGCTTGCCGAGGAGGCGAGCGAGGTGATCATGGCCTGCAAGGATAACGACCACGACCACATTCGTTACGAGGCTGGCGACCTGATCTACCACTTGCTCGTGACGCTCGAGCGCTACGGCATCACCCTCGACGAGCTGGCCGGCGAACTCAACGCTCGCCGCCACTAGTCATTTAAGAACGTCCCCAGTGACTAGTCTTAGGCGAGGGGTGTGGGTTGCCATTCGCCGGTGGGGTGGGGGATATCGAAGGCCCGGTAGCCGCAGTCGTAGGCGTGGGCCTGAGCCTCGCGGATGTTCCAGCAGATGTCGCAGGCGCGGTGTGCGTCCGAGCCAAAGGTGATGGGTACCTCGGCATGGGCAAAGCAACGCAACAGTCCCGTCGAGGGGTAATAGTCGTCGAGGCCCTTGCGCGGCGCGGCGGTCGAGACCTCAACGCGGCGGCCCGTGTCGTGGGCGCACTCGGCCATCTGCTGCCAGAACGGCGCGGGGTCAAAGTCGGGCGCAAAGCCTTCCTTCGAAAAGCGCATGACCAGGTCGGGGTGGGCCATCACATCAAAGTTGAGTGAGCTTTCGCAAGCACGGCACCAGTCGTCGACGTAGCGCTCCCACACGCCGAGCACGCCAAGGTTTTCCCAAACGTGCAGGTTGGTGTCGTCGTCGATCCAACCGCAGCGCGAATCGGGTGTATCGGGACGAGCGACGTTTTCCGTTCCCGCCGTGCCCGCGGCGCCGGCCATGATATCGCCTGGGTTGCCAATCCAATGCACGCTGCCCAAGCGCACTATGGCACCCGCGGACCAGCGCTCAACCAAAGGCTCGCAACCTTCGTACCAGTCGCATTCAAAGCCATAGACAAGCTCGAGCTCCGGCGCGATCTGCGCGGCGAGCTTGCGGGCGTCCTCAAATGCCAGGCGATGTGCCGTCAGGTCGCCCTCGACAACTTGCACTTCGCAGTTGGCGTCCATGCTGGCGGGCAGGGTGAGATGGTCGGTCGAGACCATAGCGCGGCAGCCGGCCGCAGCAGCGGCGCGAACGTTGTCCTCAAACGAGGCATGGCCATCCGAAAACGAAGTGTGGGTGTGGCAATCGACCAGCGGGCAGGTGGGCATGGCGACTCCTTTGCATTTGGCGAATCCGCTCCATTGTAATGTTGCAGCTCTCAACACGCCGCGCGCGCCGGAGCTCGAAATCGATTGAAAAGGCTGCGCGGCGCGGCCTCGCTTGCTCCAATACATGTACATCAGCCTCCAAAAGCTGCAAATAATGACATGTTTGGAGGCTGATGTACATGTTTGGCCGGGGCGGTGGAGTGTCGGTTTCTTGTCGACAAGGAAAATCGCGCTCATCACGCGCCGTCACACTCGCGCAGCCTGCGATGTGCTAGCGTTTGAGTGAACAAAACGAGCCCGCGCGGAAAGGAACCGGACCGTATGCAACGTGGAAGTACATCTCCGCTGTCCCGCGAGACCGATGCGCCCGAGACCATCGTCAAGCTGGAGTGCGACATCGACGATGCGTCGCCCGAGGTACTCGCCTATGCCGCCGACCGCCTGCGCGAGGCCGGCGCCCGCGAGGTGCACTGGCTACCCCTCTACTGCAAAAAGGGTCGCCCCGGATGGCAGTTGCAGGTGATCTGCTCGCACGAGGATATCGAGCGCCTACAGACGATTATCTTTTTGGAGACCACGACCAACGCCGTTCGTCGCCAGGTGATGGAACGCGTTTGCCTGCCGCGCCGATTCGAGCAGGTGACAACGCCTTGGGGCGAGGTGGCCGTAAAGGTGGCAACCCTGCCCGATGGCAGCGAGCGTGCAGCGCCCGAGTACGAGGACTGCGCTCGCCTTGCCCGTGAGCACAATGTGCCGCTCCAGCGCGTGATGCAGGCGGCGCAAGCCGCGGCTCTGCAATTTGAGTGACACGGTCGGCGACGCGCCACACCCACCCCATCAACCTCACCGAAAGGACCACCATGAAATACCTCATCGCCTCCGACATCCACGGCTCGGCATACTGGACCGAGCGCCTGGTCACCGCCATCGATTCCGAGCAGCCCGACCGCATCGTGCTGCTGGGCGACCTGCTCTACCACGGTCCACGCAACGACCTGCCGCGCGATTACGCCCCCAAGCGCGTAATCCCGCTGCTCAACGCCCTGGCCGACCGCATCATCGCGGTGCGCGGCAACTGCGACGCCGAGGTCGACCAGATGGTCCTCGACTTCCCCGTCATGGCCGACTACGCCACGCTGTTTGACGAGACCGGCCGCGAGCTGTTCCTGACGCACGGCCATGTCTTTGGCGCCGGCATGCACAACAGCGTCGACCACGCGCCCGCGCTGCCCGAGGGCTCCGCGCTCGTCTACGGCCACACGCACATCAAGGTCAACGAGGAAAGCGCCGCGCACCCGGGCCTGTGGCTCTTCAACCCCGGCAGCGTGAGCATTCCCAAGGACGGCTCGCACAGCTACGGCATCTACGAGGGCGGAGCGTTCCGCCACGTGATCCTGGAGGAGGACTAACCATGGCGCAGCACATGGCTCAGCAAAATGCCGAGGGCTCGCGCGATTTGTCCACGCTGGTCGACGCGTCGGCCGAGCTACAACATCTGGTGCAGACCGTCTGGCGCTTGCGTCAGCCCGACGGCTGCCCGTGGGACCGCGAGCAGACGCACCGCAGCATTGGCAAGAACATGATCGAGGAGGCCTACGAGGCGCTCGACTGCATCGAGGCGGACGACGCGGTTCACCTGCGCGAGGAGCTGGGCGATGTGCTCATGCAGGTCGTGCTGCATGCGCAGATCGCGGCGGACGCCGGCGAGTTTACGCTGGCCGACGTGGCGCGCGATATCGACGCCAAGCTCATTCGCCGCCACCCACACGTATTTGGCGATGCGGATGCCGAGAGCTCCGACGAGGTGCTCAAGATCTGGGACGAGGTCAAGCTTGCCGAGAAGGCCGCCAAGGACAAGGCTGTGGCAGCGGGCGAGGCCGCGCCCGAGGGTCTGCTCGATGGCGTGCCCACGCATCTGCCGGCGCTGATGCAGGCCCAGAAGGTGTCGCGCAAGGCGGCTGCCGTGGGCTTTGAGTGGGAGACGGTCCAGGATGTGTGGGACGAGGTCGCCGAGGAGCGTGCCGAGTTTGAGGCCGAGGCCCCTGGCTCGCCCGAGCGCGAGATGGAGTTTGGCGACCTGCTCTTTGCCCTGGTCAACGTTGCGCGCAAGGAGGGGATTGACGCCGAGAGCGCCCTTCGTGCCAGCACGGCAAAGTTCCGCCGTCGCTGGGCTGCGATGGAGCAGATGGCGTCCGACGCCAACGTGGGTCTAGCCGAGCTTTCGACCCACGGCCTCAACGACCTGTGGGATGCCGCAAAGGCGGAGGAGTAAGACTGCGGGAACGACGGGCTGACACGCCTCATCGTTCCCGCTAAATTTTTCGAAAATCAAGTGTATCCCTCGGCTAACTTAGGGCATAATGCAAAAAGTGCGACATGGCTAACTTACGGAGACGCACCGATGGCGCACGGTCAGCCGGTCGCTTGCATCCACTACGTTTCCAAGTGAGAGGGAGACAACATGAGCGATATTTTGGACGTCTACGGTCGCGAGGTGCTCGACAGCCGCGGCAATCCCACCGTCGAGGTCGAGGTCGTGCTCGAGGACGGCAGCTTTGGCCGCGCGATGGTGCCTTCGGGTGCTTCGACCGGCGCTTTCGAAGCTTGCGAGCTGCGCGACGGCGACAAGGGCCGCTACCTGGGCAAGGGCGTTTCGCAGGCCGTCGAGCACGTCAACAACGAGTGCGCTAACGCCCTCGTAGGCCTCGACGCCTTCGATCAGCGCGCCGTCGATGCCGCGCTGATTGCCGCGGACGGTACCCCCAACAAGACCAAGCTCGGTGCCAACGCCATCCTGGGCGTGTCGCTGGCCGTTGCCCGCGCCGCTGCCGAGTCGTCGGGCCTGTCGCTGTACCAGTACCTGGGCGGCGTCAACGCTCATCTGCTGCCCACACCTATGATGAATATCCTCAACGGCGGCGTGCATGCCGACAACAACGTCGACTTCCAGGAGTTCATGATCATGCCGGTGGGCGCCCCGAGCTTTGCCGAGGGCCTGCGTTGGTGCGCCGAGGTATACCACACCCTCAAGGGCGTGCTGCACGAGGCCGGCCTGGGCGGCGGCGTGGGCGACGAGGGCGGCTTTGCGCCCAACCTCAAGACCAATGCCGAGCCGTTCGAGTACATCACCAAGGCCGTGGAGAAGGCCGGCTTTAAGCCCGGTGTCGAGTTCATGTACGCCATGGACCCAGCCTCGACCGAGTTCTACAACGCTGAGACCGGTATGTACGAGCTCAAGGGCGAGGGCGTTGAGTACACGAGCGCCCAGATGGTCGATTACTGGGAGAAGCTCGTCGACACTTATCCCATCATCTCCATCGAGGACGGCATGGCCGAGGAAGACTGGGACGGCTGGGTCGAGCTTACCCGCCGCATTGGCAATAAGGTGCAGCTCGTAGGCGACGACCTGTTCGTCACCAACACCGAGCGCCTCAAGAAGGGCATCGAGCTTGGTGCCGCCAACGCGATCCTGGTCAAGGTCAACCAGATCGGTACGCTCACCGAGTCGCTCGAGGCCATCGAGACCGCCAAGGAGGCCGGCTACGCCTGCATCGTGAGTCACCGCTCCGGCGAGACCGAGGACTCCACGATCGCCGACCTGGTCGTGGGCGTCAACGCCGGCCAGATCAAGTCGGGCGCCCCGTGCCGCAGCGACCGTATCGCCAAGTACAACCAGCTCATCCGCATCGAGGACGAGCTCGAGGGCAGCGCGCGCTACGCCGGCAAGGCCGCGTTCTACAACATTCGCTAAACAAGTGGTGCTCGCGGGGGGCGGGGTTGACTCGGCTCCGTTCCACTTCTGATGGCCGCCATTGGGCGCTGGGCCATATGGCTCAGCGCCTTTTTTATGTCGAGCAAAGGCTGGCGAAGGCGGTGCGGACTCTCGTGCTATAACTAAATGACTTAGCGCAAACAAACCTCAACCGCACAAGGCGCACATGGATCAGATTTACGACAACAGGTACTATTCCGCCGGTTCGCGTGAGCCGTCACCTCGCCGTGCGCGCACGGTGCAGCTCGGTGGGTCCGCCTACGCCGGTGCCGACCGCTCCATGCAGCGCCCGACAAGTACCTCGCGTTCCAATGCTCAAGTGAATACTTCGACAGATGGACCAGTGCGCCCGGCACGTTCGTCGCATGCGTCGCGTCCCTCGGCCCAGATGCACGACAGGTCGAGCAGGTCCTCGAGCCGTCTTTCGGGCTCGGACTTTATGCGCTACGCCAATGACAATGCGGCGGTCAAGGCGATCTATGACTTTACGCATGGCTCTCTGCGCCCGCTGTTTATCGGCATTGTCGTGGCGCTGGCGCTCGTGAGCCTGTATTTTCCCGTACGCGACCTGTACGTGGCTAAGCGCTCGAGCGACATCTTGGCCAAGCAGGTCGAGATTCGTCAGCAATACAATGATGAGATGAAAAAAGACACTGATAAGTGGTTCTCGGAAGAGGGCATTAAGGATTCGGCACGGGGCCTGGGCATGGCGATGCCCGGCGAGAAGAGGATTGAAGTGCTGGGCCTGGACGATGATTCGGATTCGTCGTCGAGCAAAAAGTCCTCAAACGCCAAGAATGCCAGCGAAGTGGCCAAAGAGATCGAAGAGGTCGGCAAGGACGCACCGTGGTACATCAAGACGCTCGATATGCTGTTTGGATTTAACGGCGTCGAGGGTCAGACGGTCGCGTCCAGCGGCGAGTAGGCGAGTAGCGCCCGGAGGGGAGCCCGCAATGACAAATTGCAAACGATATAAGGTGGCGGCGATCGACCTGGGAACGGTGTCGTCGCGACTGGTGCTGGCCCAGGTTGAGGCTGGGGCGATCGTGGGATCGTCCAAACATACCGAGATTACCGACCTGGGCGAGGGCGTGGACGCGACGGGTCGCTTTTGTGAGGCGGCCGTCGAGCGCGTGCTCGCTGCGTGCCGCATGTTTGTGGACGAGGCGCGCGACTTTGGCGCCGCGTGCATCTGTACCACCTGCACGAGTGCCGCGCGCGATGCGTCCAACGCCGCGCTGCTGCTGGACGGCCTGCGCGGGCTGGGGCTCGAACCGCAGGTGATTCCGGGCGAGGTTGAGGCACGCCTGACGTTTTTTGGCGTGGCACACGACTTTGCCGGCGAGCGCATCATTGTTGCTGATTCGGGTGGTGGCTCCACGGAGCTCGTGACGGGCGTATACGCTCCGGAGCGCGGGGTCTTCGCGCTGGAGGGAACGCGCTCGCTGGACATCGGTTGCCGTCGCGTGACGGAGCGGTTTTTCTCGGCGCTGCCGCCAACGGACAGTGAACTTGTCGCCGCTGGTGCATGGGCGGGCGAGCAGTTCGGGGCTTACTTTGAGGGCCTACCTGTCGACTTTGAGCGCGCCGAGCGCCTCGTCGCGGTGGGCGGTACCGTCACCACGCTCGTGGCACTCGTTCACGAACTGGAGCCGTACGACTCGAGCTTTGTGCACCTGCGCGAGCTTTCGATGGAGCAGATTTCGGCCGCTATCGAGCGCATGTCTGCGTTGGATGTTGCAGGCATTGCCGCGTTGCCGGGCGTGCAGCCCAAGCGCGCGAGCGTGATCTTGGCAGGTGCCGTGGTGATTCGCGAGCTCATGCGAGCCGGCGGCTACAAGACGCTCACCGTAAGCGAGAACAGCCTACTCGCTGGCATGGCCGCCACCATCAACGAGGTTCTCGACGGCGCGACTCCCACCATCGCCTGGACCCCCACTCTCAGCACCCTCTAAATAATTTGCGGTGAAATACGGACTACAATCGCCCTTTCGGGCACCAAACAGTCCCTATTCCACCGCAACTCAACAGCCGGCACCTGGGGACAGTCCTTGCGGGGCGTCCCCACAGCGCCTATGCCAGCTTGTCGATCTGCCCAATCTCCCAAAGCGGAATATTGATGAGCATGCCCTCGTCTCTATATGCCGCCAGGGAGCTCCTCACGCAACGCTCGAGTTTGAATTTTTCGCAGGCTATTTTCAGACTCTTCGCTTTAAGGTTCTCTGCCGCCTTGACCTCAAGCGGAAGCACGGTTCCCGCATGGTCGATGGCAAAGTCGGTTTCGGCATTGCCGGAGGTAGAGGACCAATACGCGGGAGTTTTGTCCTGGAGCAAAAGCTCCTGCGCGACGTATTGTTCGGTCAGCGAACCTTTGAACTCGGTAAAAACAGCGGATCCGTTAAGAACGATGGCCGGAGAGAGGCCGGAGAGCGCTCCGAGGATGCCGGTGTCGATGCAGAACAGCTTGAAGCCCGAGAGATCCTCGTAGCTTGTGAGCGGTGCTCTTAGGGCGGAAACACGTGGCACCTTATGAACGATTCCATAGTCCATGAGCCACTGGAGGCTTTCCTCAAAATCGCGTGCGCGCGCCCCGGGACGAAGCGCGCCGTAGACGAACTTCTTGTTCTCCTTTGCGAGCTGGCCGGGAAGGGATTTCCAAACCAGCCTCATGCGCTCGACGATGCGGGCTGGCGCATGCTTGCCAAAATCGGATTCGTAAGCTTCGATGATTTGCTGCTGAAGCCTGCGGGCCTCGATGAAATCGTGGGAGGCGGCGAAAGCGGAGACAACTTCTGGCATGCCACCGACAACGAGGTATTCCTTGAGCAGGCGCTCGAGCTTTTCGGTAACGTTTGCTAGAAGGTTCATGTCTGCGGCAAGGATGGCGTCGGCGAGCGGGTTGCCGTCGACGGCACGAACGAATTCGGCAAACCCCATGGGACGCATGGTGAGCTGGTCGATCTTGCCGACGGGGAACGACTCATTTTCGCGTCGGAGCGCGAGGCCCATATAGGAACCGGCTGCCACGATGTGGTATTCGGGTGCAAGTTCGTTGAAGTACTTGAGCGAGGTGATCCCGCGTGGCGCCTCTTGGATCTCGTCGAAGATGATGAGCGTGTCTGCCGGCGTTACGGTTTGGCCACGTAGGAGTTCTATCTGGGAGATGATGCGCTTGGGGTCGAGGTCCCCATCGAACAGCGAGCGTGTGCTCGGCTCGAGCATAAAGTCAAAACGGATGACGTTTCGATACTGCTGGCCTGCGAATTCGTTGAGAAGCCAGGTTTTTCCCGTCTGGCGGGCCCCCTTAAGCAGGAGGGGCTTGCGGTTTGCCCTAGATTTCCAAGCGATGAGTTCGTCCATTAGCTGTCGCTGCATACTGCCCCCTAACGATCATGGTTAGTATAAGACTGTCTTGGTCTTTCCATCGGAAAATGTGCGAGACAACCACGTTTTTCCATCGAATAATGTGGGAGGCAACCACGTTTTTCCATCGAATAATGTGGGGTTTAAGTCGGCACCTGGGGGCGTTCCTTCTCTGCCGGCAGTTTGGAACACTCCTTGTTTTGGTGCAAATTAGCTACCCTTGCATCAGAAAACGGCGCCCGTCGGCGATGTTGCCGGCGGGCGCCGTTGTCGTGTAGGTGGCTATGTCGTGGGGGCTGCCGTTGAGCGTCCGGGTCTGTGCTCTACAGCGAGTCGATAAAGCGCTGTTGGGCGGCGCGGCCGGCTTCGTCCCACTTAAAGACACCGGCGTTGTCGAGCACGTGGCCAAACACCACGCCGACCTCCTCGTGCAGGATGTCGATGGCGTTGTCGGCCGTAAGCTCGTCGGCGCGGCGGGCATAGACGTCCTCGGCCCACGCGGCGTGGCTGCGACAAAGATCATCGCCCTCGAGCGCACCGGCAAGGTTGTAGCTGGCATCGACCTTGGCTGCCAGCAGATGCTCACGGACAGCGCCAAGCTCGGGAGCCAGGCGCGGCGGCAGAATGGCCAGGCCCATGACCTCGATCAGGCCGATGTTCTCCTTCTTAATGTGGTGGTACTCGGCATGCGGGTGGAAAACGCCTAGCGGGTGCTCGTCGGTCGTGATATTGCAGCGAAGCGCCAGGTAGGCCTCGTAGATTTCGCCGCCGGCATTTCCGCGCGAGTCCACGCGGCGGATGACGGGCGTCACGGTGTTGTGCGCCACGCCATCGGCTGTGTGCGCGATAACGCTCACGGACTCGTCGGACCACTCGCGCCAAGCGAGGATGATCTTCTCGGCGGCGTCGAGCAGCTGGGCACGATCGTGCGAGCGCAGGCGCAACACCGAAAGCGGCCACTGCAGCACGGTGCCGGTGACCTGGTCGAACCCGGGCACGCTAAACTGCGAGACCTCGGCGGCATGCATCATGGGGAACTCGTGCGCGCCGCCCTGGAAGTGGTCGTGCGACAGAATCGAGCCGCCCACGATGGGCAGGTCGGCGTTGGAGCCGATAAAGTAGTGCGGGAACAGGTCCACAAAGTCGAGCAGGCAGGAGAGACCCTTGCGGTCTACGTGCATGGGACGGTGTTCGGAGCTCATCGCGATGCAGTGCTCGTTAAAGTATGCGTACGGGCTGTACTGGAAGCCCCAACGCTCGCCATCAAGCTTAATCGGGATAACGCGCAGGTTCTGACGGGCGGGATGGGCGCCGCCGTCGGCTGCTGCCGAACGCCCGGGGTAGCCCTCGTTTTCGATGCAGAGCTGGCAAGCGGGATACTTTTCGCCCGTGTTCTTGGCGGCACCGGCGGCAGCGATATCGCGCGGGTCCTTCTCGGGCTTGGAGAGGTTGATGGTGATCTCCAGGTCGCCCCAGTTGGTAGGGGTGCTCCACTTAATGTTGCGTGCGATGGCGGCGCGGCGCACATAGCCGGCGTCGCAGCACAGACCGTAGAACCAGTCGGTTGCGGCCTTGGGCTCATTGACGCCCAGACGGCCGTTGAACTCCTCGTTTACAACCGAAGGCCTGGGCATCAGCACGCCCATAACGCGCATGGCGATACGATCACGGCCCGAGGTCGTATCCTCGGCGGCGCCATTGGCAACGGCGGCCTCCGAAAGCACGGCAAGCGTGCCCTCAAGGTCAAAGTCGGGGAGCGTATCGGGATGCAAGAGCGAGAGCTTCTCGGTCTGGAGCGCCCAAGTCATGTCGAGCGCGGGGCCCGTGGCGCCGATGCACTCCAGAATGGTGTTATATGCCCAGATGCGATCGTCCTGTCCGATCATCGATCGGTGAATGGCGTACTCGATCAGGTTCTGCGCGGCGTCGCGCACGTCGGTCATTACAGCCATGCTGCGTAAGCCCCCTTATCAGAGATGGCGTAGTGGCGTGCAGAGCCCTCGCCCAGCCAGCCGTTCATCTTGGCAATGAAGGTGTCGACCAGGTCGAGCGGCACGAAGGCCTGGATGGTGCCGCCAAAGCCACCGCCGTGGATGCGGACGGCGCCGCGGCCGCCGAGCACATGCTCGGCCAGTGCCAGGGCATACATGGAAGGCTGCTCGGACCCCAGCTTGGCAACAACATTCTGCAGGTACATGGCGGAGCTGGCGCCGGACTCGCGCGTCAGGACCAGGAACTGGTCGATGTCGCCGGCGTTCAGGGCAGCCCAGCGCTTATCGACCAGGCCGTTCTCGTACCAGTAGTGAACGGCGCGCAGGCAGGCGCGGTCGCCCAGCTTGGCGCGCAGCTCGGGGAGTTTGGCGTCAAAGTCGGCAACGTTTACCTCGCATAGGCGTGCCTTGCCAAACTCGGCGGCGACGTCCTGCATCTCACGCGGAACGGCGGCGTAGTCGTCGGTGGCGGCCACGTGGTCGGCACCGACCTTAACGAGCACGAGCGCATAGCCGTGATCCTCAAAGTTGAGCTCAAGCTTCTGGGTCTTAGGCTGAGCCTGGTCCTCAAAGTCCATGTAGGCAAGGCCGCCCAGACATACGGCGGCCTGGTCCATCAGACCGCAGGGCTTGCCGTAGTAGTTGTTCTCGGTGCGCTGGCTCATCTGGGCGAGCGCCACAGGCTCGATGGTGGGTGCGCCCCAGAGCGTCTCCATGGTGCGGCCGTACGCAGCCTCGACGGCAGCGGAGCTGGAAAGGCCGCCGCCCGAGGGAACGGAGCAGGTAAAGGCGAAATCAAAGCCGTGAGGCTCAACGCCCAGGGCTGCGATCTCGTGGGCCATACCACGAACGAGACTTGCGGACGTGCCCTTCTCGGACTCCTGAACATCCAGCGTGTCGAGCGTGATCTCAAAGGTGGGGTAGCCCTCATCGGCAACGCGGACCCTGTTGGTGTCGGTTGCCACGGCAATGCCGTCAACGGCGACATCGAGCGAGCCGGCGATGACGTGGCCGCCCTCGTGGTCGGTGTGGTTGCCGCTGATTTCGGAACGGCCGGGCGCGTGTACATAGAGCACCTGGCGATCGCCGATGGGGCCAAACTCCTCCTCGAACAGCTTGGTGAGCGTGGTGAGTGTCTTTTCGTCGGGGGCGGTCATATGGGTCCTTTCCTTGACGCGGGAGAGATTGGTCCGTGTCATTATGAGTACGTTAACAATTTTGAGCACCACAAACCAGACGGTCGCAGCGCTGCACGTTAATAGGTATGTTAACGTACTCATAACACAACGCATATCTATTTCTGAGAATCTGGTAATCGGTAGATTTTCGGCCGTGAACGGTGTAGCCGTATGGACATATGGAGCAAAAGAACCGCTGATAGAAAAAGTAGAGTACGTTAACATGCGTCCGACGATAGCGGGCCTCGGTGCGGGGCGTGCTTCCGCTCGGGCCGACATTCACGCTATTCAGATCTTGCGAGAGCGAAGGTGATTTTGTGGCAAGGCGCCCTTCCAATGATACAGGTACGCGCCCGGTTTCCATGGCCGACGTTGCCCGCGCTGCCGGTGTTTCGCAGCAGACGGTTTCGCGCGTTGCCAACGGCCTTCCTAACGTCAACGAGCAGACGCGCCAGCGCGTGCAGGCCGCTATGCAAGAGCTCGGCTTTCGTCCGAGTTATGCCGGTCGCTCGCTGCGCGACGGCCGTTACCATTCGGTCGGCCTATGCATCAACGATGTCACCAAGTTTGGCAACCTCTCAATGATCGACGGCATCGCCAGCACTGCTCGCGAGCATAATTGCGCCATCACGCTGGTCGAGATGTCCAAGACCGAGGAATTCTCGCTTGCCGAGGCCACGCGTCGTATGGCCGCATTGCCGGTGGACGGCATCATCATCGGCATGAGCCGCATGGCGCCCGATTTTGAGACGTTTGATCCACTGCCGGGCATTGGAACGGTCATCGTTACCATGTACGCGCATCCGCGCGTGACTACGGTCGATTCCGACCATTACGGCTGCTCGCTCTTGCTTATGGATCACCTGTTTGAGCTGGGGCACGGGCAGATTCGCTATATTGGCGGCCCGTCGTTCTCGGTCGACGAGCAATTTCGTCGAGCCGGTTGGCAGGATGCGCTCGAGCGTAAACACATCGAGCCGGCAGAGCCGCTCGAGGGCGACTGGTCTGCCAACAGCGGTTACGAGGCCGGCAGGTACCTGGCCGAGCACGACCGCACCATGACGGCGATTTACGCGGCAAACGACCAGATGGCAAATGGCGCGATTGCCGCGCTGCGCGATAGCGGTCTGCGCGTGCCCGAGGACGTAAGCGTGGTGGGCGTCGACGATTCGCTCGATGATTTTGTAGCGCATAACGAGCTTACGACCGTTCGATTCGACTTGCATCAACGTGGGCGCGAGGTGTTTGAGCATGCGGTTCCCGAGGCGGGTACGGCGGGCAAAACCGTTGCCATCCGTATTCCCGGCCAGCTCATTATTCGACATAGCACGGCGATACCACGCTCATAGTTTGCGCAGGTAAACGGCGATTTATCGTATTTCAATAACAATCGGTATGGATGCTGACGGATAGCCGTGGCTATGAAGGCGAGTGTTATGATAGACGGGTTCTTTTGTCTATCTAGGAGGCTTTGCCTGATGGAGATCACCAAGGATATCCGCTACATCGGTGTCGACGATCACGACATTGACCTGTTCGAGGGCCAGTACGACGTGTCCGAGAACGGCATGGCATACAACAGCTATGTTATCTTGGGCGAAAAGATCGCTGTCGCCGATTCAGTCGACGGCGGTTTTGTTGACGAGTGGCTCGGCAACCTCGAGGCTGTGCTTGATGGCCGTACGCCCGACTACCTGATCGTCCATCACATGGAGCCCGATCACTCCGCCGGCATCGCCGCCTTTATGGAGCGCTATCCCCAGGCACAGATTGTGGCCAGTATGGGCGCCTTCCGCATGATGGTCAACTACTTTGGCACCGACTACCCCGAGCGCAAGATGGTCGTCAAAGAGGGCGACGTGCTCGACCTGGGTGGCCACAGCCTGACCTTTGTCGGCGCCCCCAACGTTCACTGGCCCGAGGTGATCTTCTCCTACGAGTCCACCGACAAGGTGCTCTTTAGTGCCGACGGCTTTGGCAAGTTTGGCGCCAACGACATCGAGGACCCCGAGGGCTGGGCTTGCGAGGCTCGCCGCTACTACTTTGGCATCGTCGGTAAGTTCGGCAAGTTCGTGCAGGCCGTCCTCAAGAAGGCCGCCGACCTGGACATCCAGATTATCTGCCCGCTCCACGGCCCCGTGCTGACCGAGAACCTGGGCTACTACCTCGACACCTATAACACCTGGTCGAGTTATCAGCCCGAGGACGAGGGCATCACGATCGCCTATGCGAGCGTGTACGGCCATCTGAAGGCCGCCGTTGAGGAGCTTGCATCTGCGCTCGAGGCCCGCGGCCAGAAGGTTTCCGTATTTGACTTGGCTCGCGACGACATGGCCGAGGCCGTTGAGGATGCGTTCCGCTATGACCGTCTGGTGCTCGCCTCCATCACCTATCAGGGCGAGATCTTCCCGTTCATGAGCACCTTTATCCACACGCTTGCCGAGCACGCCTATCAGAACCGTACGGTGGCGCTCGTTGAGGCCGGCTCCTGGGCGCCCACCGCTGCCAAGGTTATGACCAAGGAGCTCGAGGGCATGAAGAACATCACCCTGGCGCAGAACAAGGTGACCGTGCTGGGCTCGCTCAACGACGTCTCGCGCGCTCAGATCGAGGTTCTCGCCGACGAGCTGTCCAAGTAGCGACACATTCACTTCTGATGCTCAACCACCACAAAGGAGACCTTTGTGGTGGTTTTTGTTTCAAGACTTTAGTCTGCTGGCCGCGCAGCGGCCAGCTTTAAACCACCCGCTAC
>URDZ01000025.1:0-19943 GCA_900546725.1 uncultured Collinsella sp.
CTTGCGGTCGGGCAGCGGGCGCAGCGGCTTCTTGTAGAGCGGGTTGGTGAGCGAGTCGGTCTGAATCGCGGTCACGGCCTCGAGCGAGACGCCCGCAAACGGCTTGCCATCCAGGTCGGTAAACTCGCCGGCCATCTGGCTAAAGCGCTCGTAGCCACCGGGCTTGAGCACGTCGGTCGCCAGGGTGACGGGCCAAATGCCGGCATCATACAGGGCGCGGATGTTGTAGACCGTGGCACCACCGGAGTAGCTGATGCGCAGCTTACCGTCAAACTGCTCGGTAATGCGGCGGGCGGCCTCGATGGTCAGCGAGAACAGCGAACGGCCGGACATGTACATCTCGGTGGAGGGCAGCTCGTTCCTCGTCACGTCGACGGGGAACGTGTTGGTGAGCTTGACACCAAACTCAAGACCGCGCTCGGCGCACAGGGCAATCAGGCGCTCGAACATGGGCACGGCGTCGACCCACTGCAGGTCCTCGCGGAAGTGCGTGTCATCGAAGACGATGTAGTCAAAGCCCAGCTCGTTGAGGTGCTGACGTGCAAACTCATAGCCCAGCAGCGTGGGGTTGCACTTAATGTAGGTGTTGAGGCCCTTCTCGGTGATGAGGTAGGTCGCGATGCGCTCGATCTCGGCGGGCGGGCAGCCGTGCAGGGTTGACTCGGTGATGGAGTTGGAGACGCGTGCCGGGATGGACTCGACAAACGCAGCGTCGACATGCTCAAACTTGTCCAGGTTGGCGAACGCCCAGGCACGGCACTCGTTCCAGACGTCAGAGCCGCTGGCGTCCTTCATGCCCTCGATGTAGGCGTCGACCTTGGGGCTCTTGATGCCCTCCAGGTCATAACCCACGGACATGTTGAAGACAAAGCCGTCCGGGCTGCCCAGGCCGTACTCGCGAGCGATCAGGTGGCAGGCGAACCATGCCTTCACATACTCGGCAAAGGCCTGCGGAACCTCGAGCTCGGTCGACCACTCGCAGTTGTAGCACTCGTCCTGCGCCACGATGCAGGGCTTGTTCACACACTTGGAGAGCTCCTCGCCGTCCATAACCTGAACGGTCTTGAGCTCAAAGAAGCGAGAACCGGCCACGTAGGATGCCACGATGTTCTGGGCCAGCTGCGTGTTGGGGCCGGCGGCCGGGCCAAACGGAGTCTCGATGCGCTCGTCAAAAATGGGGAGCGCGCCCTCCTGGTTGGTCGTGACCATCTTACGCACGCCAAAGATGGCGTCCTGGGTCTTGTGCTCCTCGATGATCCAGTTCATCAGCTGCGAAAACGGGATCGGCCTCATGATGTCGCTCATAATGAGCTCCTCTCTGTAACGCCCGGCGAGACCGCGCGGCGGGCGCAAATACGGTGTAGCGCTAGCACAGCGCCGGCGACCCCGCGGAGGCCGCCTATACGCGCGTCGGATGCGGCGAAACATCCGACGCGCGTGAATCTACTTGTAATTAGTAGGCGCGATCGTTGAGCGTGCTCCAGAGCTTCTTGGACTCAGCCATGGTCCACGCGTTGATCTTGTCCTCATCAATACCGACAAACTCGCGATCCTTGTACAGGACGCGGCCGTTGATGATGGTGGTGCGGCAGTTTTTGCCCATCATGCCAAAGAGCATGTGGCCGTCGATATTCTCCTCGCTCAGCGGCGTAAAGGGCTTGTAGTCCATGACGATGACGTCGGCGGCAGCGCCGGCCTCGAGCACACCGAGCTTGCGATCGAAGTACTTGCTCGCCATCTTGGCGTTGTTCTCGAACAGCATGGTCATGGCCTCGCACCAGCCCACGTTGGGCATGGCGGCGTTGTGACGCTGAATGATCAGGAAGACCTTAAGGCTCTCGAGCATATCGTGGGTGTAGGCGTCGGTGCCCATGCACACGGGGATGCCGCGGCGGAAGAACTCGAGCACGGGGGCGCAGCCCACGGCGTTACCCATATTGGATTCGGGGTTGTTGACGAGCCAGGTGCCGGACTCCTTGACGATATCCATCTCGGCAGGCGTCACGTGGATGCAGTGGCCCAGCATGGTGTCAGGACCCAGCAGGTTGTGCTGCAGCAGGCGCTCGACGGGACTGATGCCTCCGCGGTTGAGGCGGGAATCCCACACGTCGTTCATGCCCTCGCACACGTGGATGTGGAAGCCGGTCAGGCCGTTGTTGGCCTCGGCCATCTTGTCCATGGTCTCGTCCGAAAGCGTGAAGGTGGCGTGACCGCCAAACATGGCGGCGATCATGTGGTTGTCGTTATCGCGACGCTCCTTGGCGGCCCACTGGGCAAATTCGGCGTTCTCGGCAATGGCCTGGTCGCATTTTTCCTGGCCGCGGCGATCGGAGACCTCGTAGCACAGGCACGAACGCATGCCCAGCTCCTGAGCTGCATCCTTAATGGTAAAGAGGCTGCCCGGAATCTCGCAGAAGCTCGCATGGTGATCGAAGATCGTGGTGACGCCATCGCGGATGGAGTCAAGAATCGTGGCGTAGGCGCTGGCCTTGGTGCCGTCGAGTGTCAGGTTGTCGTCGATCTTCCACCACTGCTGCTCAAGATTCTCCAGGAAGTTGGTGGGATTGCAGCCCTTAATGGCAAGGCCGCGGGCCAGACCTGAGTAGATGTGGGTGTGGCAGTTGATGAGTCCGGGCATGATGAGGTTGCCCTGGGCGTCGACGTACTCGGCATCCGGGTACTTGGCCTTGAGCTCGCACTCGGGGCCCACTTCGACGATCGTATCTCCGTCAATGGCGACCGCACCGTTTGGAATGAACGGGGTCTGAGTGTTGCGGGTAAAGACGGAACCGTTAGCGACCAGAAGCATGAATGCTCCCTTCAACATCAGGGGCGGGGTTTGACACCTCTGACATGGCGGAGTGCGAAGCGCCGGCCTACACCGGAAACGGGCCCTCTCCCGTCAACGCTTCACCAAAGGGACAAACCCTTTGAAGTGCGGCTTGGCGCCGCATGGCGTCGGCGGACGAGGCGATGCGTCCGCCGACGAATAGCACCGAATTGGTTACTTCTTGCTCTCGGGCAAGACCAGATCCACGGCAGCGTCCTTGGCAGCATCGATGTGCTGGGCCACGACCGGCGTCTGCGGAAGGATCAGGTTAAGGACAATGGCCATGATGGCGGTGGGGGTTACGGCATTGGAGCCGATGACGGTGGAAACCCAGGTGGGCATACCCTCGCCGGCAAGGCAACCGCTGGCCATCCAGATACCCAGGCCAAAGACGACGGAGGTACCGACGATGGTGGTAGTGCGCTGCGTGAGGCCCTCGCGGGTGAACATGCGCACGCCGTTCATGGTGATGGTGCCAAAGACGCCGACGGTCGCGCCGCCGATGACGGGCTGCGGGATAGCGGAAAGGACGGCAGAGAGCTGCGGGAACAGACCGGCGATGGCAAAGACGGCCGCGATGATCACAAAGACCCACTTGTTGACGACCTTGTTGGAGCAGATGATGCCCACGTTCTGGCCAAGGGCGCTGGTGGGAAGACCGCCCAGCAGGCCGCCGACCATAGAGGTGAGGCCCTGGGACACGATAGCGCCGGAAAGCTCGCGCTCGGTGGGCATACGGTCGATGGAGCCCAGGCAGGCAGCGGAGACGTCGCCGATAACCTGGATGGCGACCATGGGGAACACGACGGCGAGGGTAATGCAGACCTCGGGATCAAACTCGAGTGCGTAGGGCATGAGCTTGGGAAGGGCGAAGACCTGAGCGGTGGCGACGCTGGAGAAGTCGATCATGCCAAAGGGGATGGAGACAATCATGCCAACGATCATGCCAAAGAACACGGATCCCAGCTTGAGCGTGCCCTTGCCAAAGTTGGCGAGCGCAAAGACCACGGCGAAGGTGATAAGAGCGACGCACCAGGCCTGCGGGGTGCCCCACAGCGGCGTACCCATACCGCCGGCCATATACTTGACGGCCGTGGGATACAGCGAAACGCCGATGGAGAAGATGACCGTACCGGTCACGACGGGCGGGAACAGCCACTTAATCTTGCTGTAGGCCAGACCAAAGAGGACCGCGACGGCACCGCCGACAATCTCGCCGCCCAGCAGCGCACCAAAGCTAAAGCCCGAGGCACCCATGGCCTGCAGGGCCGGCAGGAACGCGAACGAAACGCCCATGACGATGGGCAGGCCGCCGCCGATGCGACGGAAGGGAGCGAAGGCTTGAAGGGCCGTGTCGATTGCCGAAAGAATGAGCGCAACCTGAATGATGTCGGTGCTCTGCTGGCTATTAAAGCCGTAGACGCCGGCCATGATGACCGCCGGGGTAATGATGCCGGCAAACGATGCCAGCACATGCTGAAGGGCACACGGAATCATTTCCGTAACGGGCGGCATGCCTTCGCGAGTGAACAGGGCTTCAGTGCCGTTCGTAACCGTCTCCTGGGCCATTTGACCACCAATCCTCGAAGTAGTTGTTTTCGCATCTAGCGCTCTATTGTGACGCAGTGCGGGGGTGAGGTTGTGCCTTCGTTGCATATCGTATTAAAGATTTTTCTCATTCTCAATAATAATTTTTTGTTATCAGACTATTCTTGAGCTGAGACAATGCATTTCCGCAGGTCAGGAAAGTGTCCTGTCAAAATAGCATCTAACTTTTCTTTTGGTCGACCGTTTACCGCCAAATTCCTACCGCTCGTCCGTATTACGCAATGTACCTGCGAATATGTGAATCAATAGACACCGTGTTACCATGAGAAAAAATTGTTATGAACATTTCCGATTTCACCCAAAGGAGTTGCCCGTGAACGAGACCGTACGTCGCTTTTTGCCGATGGTCGATTTTCTGGAGCAGGTACTCGGCAAAAACAGCGAAATCGTGCTGCACGATTTCTCGGATCCCGACCACGCCATCGTTGATATTCGCAACGGCATCGTGAGCGGCCGCAAGGTCGGCGGTCCCGCCACCGATCTGGCACTCAAGATCATGCACGACGCCAAGTATCGCGACCTGCCGTTTATTACGGGCTACGAGGGGCGCGGTGCCGGCGGCAAGACGTTGGAGTCAGCGACGTACTTTATCCGCGAGGATAACGAGATCGTCGGCATGCTCTGCGTCAACACTGATCTTTCGACCGTGCGCAACATCAGTGCCATGGCCCAGCAGCTTATGGCCTGCTTTGACGCCGCTCCCGCACGCACCGAGCCCTCCCCCATCGAGGTCGAAAGCCTTTCGGAGTCCACGCAGGAGCTCATCGACCGCAGTATTTCCGAGCTGCTCGAAAGCCGCGGGCAGGATGTCGCCTCGCTCGGCCAGGCCGACCGCGTCGATGTTATCCGCCATCTCAACGGCAACGGCGTGTTTATGCTCAAGGGCGCCGTTGCCTGCGCTGCCGCCGCGCTTGGAATCTCTGAGCCCAGCGTCTACCGCTATCTGCAAAAGGTCCGCAAGGAGGGCTAACCCACTGATCCCTTGGGGACGGTGGAAAACGGATCATTTTTGTCGCATCGCTTAACAAAAGACCCTGCAGTTCACACGCGCTGCAGGGTCTTTTTGCATGTCATGTTTAGTTGTTGCCAACGCCCTAGAGGGCGGCGATGACCTCGATCTCGACCAGACCGCCAGCCGGAAGGGCGGCAACCTGGAAGGCGCTGCGCGCGGGGAACGGGGCCTCGAACTTGGAGGCGTAGATCTCGTTCACGGCGGCAAAGTCGGCGATGTCGGCCAGGTAGACCGTGGTCTTGACGACATCGGCAAACGTGGCGCCGGCAGCGGTCAGCAGGGCCTCGACGTTAGCGAGGGACTGCTTGGCCTGAGCCTCGACGCCCTCGGGCATCTTGCCGGTTGCAGGGTCAATGCCCAGCTGGCCGGACAGAAACACCATGTTGCCGGTCTGGATGCCGGGGGAATACGGGCCGATGGCGGCCGGTGCGTTATCGGAAGACACGACGGTCTTGCTCATGTTTTTCTCCTTACGATCAAATAGAGAGCGTGAGCGCGGCGTTCGCACCGGGAGGCACAGTTCGGTCTGAACACCGCGCTTGATTGGGATAGTAGGGGATGATTTTGCCCGATGCAAGATAATTATCAGATTGCGATAATATTTTATCGCCCAACGGCGCGTACGGGCCGACGAACGGCGTGACTGGCGACGTGCCCGAATACTGATCCCTTTTCCTCCGTCCCCTTCGGATCACGTGATCCCTTAGGGACGGAGGAAAAGGAATCATTTTTGCCCGAGAGGCTGCTGAAGACTTTGTCCTGCTTAGGCTGCGGGCATCGCCTGCCGCGACGGCACCACTATACTTTTGAGTATCTGAGCATTTTGAAAGGCAGGATATGACCGCAACCGCCAGTCGAACCACCAACCGCAGGCCCGAGCTCTTGGCCCCCGCCGGAGGCCCGGAGCCCTTTGCCGCCGCACTCGCTGCTGGCGCCGATGCCATCTACTGCGGCATGGGCAGCTTCAACGCCCGCCGCAAGGCAACGAACTTTACCGACGAGGCCTTTGAGCAGGCCTGCCGCGCTGCACACCTGGCCGGCTCGCGCGTTTATGTCACGGTAAACATCGTCATCAAGCAGTCCGAGATGAGCGATGCGCTGCAGCTCATCCATCGCTGCTCCACGCTGGGCGCCGACGCCTTTATCATCCAGGACTGGGGCCTGTTCTTTGAGGTCAAGCGCACCATGCCCGGTATCGAGACACACATCTCGACCCAGGCGAACATCCATGATGACCGCGGAACGCTTTGGTGCCGCGAGCAGGGCGCCGACCGCGTGACCTTGTCGCGCGAGCTCTCCATTGACGAGATCGCCGCCATCCACGACGCCGCGCCCGACGTTGACCTCGAGGTCTTTAGCCACGGTGCCATCTGCTTTTGCTACTCGGGCCTGTGCCTGCTGTCGAGCTTCGCCATGGCGGGCCGCTCGGCCAACCGCGGCATGTGCGCTCAGCCCTGTCGCTTGCCTTACGAGCTGATCGACGAGAACGGCCGCACGCTCTCCCCCGCCGGCCGCGAGCGTGCGCTATGCCCGCGTGACACCAACACGTCGCAGCTTGTTCGCCGTCTGTATGACGCCGGCGCCGCATCGCTCAAGCTCGAGGGCCGCATGAAGGCCCCCGATTACGTGTATTCCATCGTCGACGTGTATCGTCATCAGATTGATGACATGCTGGCCGATGTTTCGACCTCTAAGGATGAGGATGCCGCCCGCCAGCGCCAGCTCAAGCGCTGCTTTAACCGCGACTTTACGCATGCCTACCAAGACGGTACCTCGGGTGACGAGATGATGAGCTACGAGCGCTCCAACAACCGCGGCCAGATCGTAGGCACGGTACTCGGCAGCCGCCTGGCCAACCGCGATGTGCGCGGGCTCAAGCCCGACGACCGTCGTCGCCGCGCCGCCATCGCCCGCATTGAGCTGTTTGAGCCCGTGGGCAAGGGCGACCTGCTGGAGCTTCGTCACGACGATGAGTTCGACCAGTTCCTGACCACCATCGCCGCCGAGGATGCGGCTGCCGGCGACATCATCGAGTGCCGCGTGCCCCGCAGCATGCCCGAGGGCTGCCGCGTGCGCGTGATTCGAAGCCAGCGCGCTATTGACGCCGCCGGTTCCGCGCTCAAGCGCGACGTGCTGCGCCGCCGCGCCGTAGATGTGTCCGTTGTGGCACGTCTGGACGAGCCATTTACCGTTACGCTCACCTGCTGCGACGACCCCGCGCTCACCGCCACCGCCACCGGCTTTACCGTCGAGGCCGCCAAGACTCGCGCCGTCGAGGCGGCCGATCTGGTGGAGCACGTCGGACGCATGGGCTCCTCGCCCTTTGAGGCTGCGAGCTTTGATGTGGCGCTCGATGAGGGCTGTGGCATGGGCTTTTCCGCCGTACATAAGGTGCGCGCCGCCGCTTGCAAGGCGCTGGAAGAGGCCATTCTGGCACCCTACGAGGAGCGCGCGAAAACGCTCGAGTTGCCGGTGCTCGACAAATGTACGCGCCCCATGCCCGCACACTACCGCGATGAACCGCAGATCTGCGCCGCCGTCACCTCGCTCGAGGCCGCCGAGGCCGCTCGCGCCGAGGGCACAACGCGCATCTACATGACCACCGACGCGCTCGATGCGGCCGAACTCTCCCCCGCCGATGCGTTTGAGCAGGGCATCGTACCCGTGCTCGATGAGGTCTGCCGCGCCGTTGACCACGTACGTGTCGACCCGTGGATACAGGCTGGAGCGACTGTCGCCGTCGGCAATATCTCCGAGCTTGCTACTGCCGCGCAGACCGGCGCCACGGCCGAGATCCGATCCTGCCTGCCCGTGCACAACACGCCTTGCATGGAGGCACTTGCCGAGCGCGGGGCCGGCGCGTTTTGGCTCTCGCCCGAGATCACGCTCGACGAGATTATCTCGCTTGGCACCTCCGCGCCCGCAGCCCTGGGCATCACCGTGTTCGGCCGCCCGCGCGTTATGACGAGCGAGCACTGCATCCTGCAGGTGGCCAACGGTTGTATCCACGATTGTGCCAGCTGCCGCCTGCGCGTCCGCAAGCTGTCGCTCAAGAATATCGACGGCAAGGTCATGCCGGTGCGTACCGACATCCACGGCCGCTCACGCCTGTACGACGCCTACCCCATCGACCTCACGCCTCAGGTTCCTCAGCTGCTCGATGCCGGCGTGCGTCGTCTCATGGTGGACGGAACGCTGCTCGAAACGGATGAGATCGCCCGTGCCGTCGCTCGCGTCCGTCGCGCCGTCGAGGCAGCGCAGGCCGGCCGCAAGCCCGCCGCCCGCCTACGCGGGGCGACCTCGGGCTGCATGTTTGTGGGAATCAGCTAACCGAAAGGCTAACACGTGAACGAAGAACCTCAAGTCCTCTACTGCGACGCCTGGCTCATGGCCATCGACAAGCCCGCCGGCATGATCGTCCACGGCGACGGCACCGGAGAGCGCACGCTCACCGACTACGCCAGCGACCTGCTGCTGGCGATGGGCGACGGCTTTGCCGCGACCGACATGCAGCCGCTCAACCGCTTGGACCGTGACACCACCGGCGTGGTGCTGTTTTCGCTCGACAAGCAGACGCAGCCCTCCTTTGACCAGATGGTCATCGACCACGCTTTCGAAAAGCACTATCTGGCGCTCGCCGAGGGCAAGATCGACTGGAACGAAAAGCTCATCGACAAGCCCATCGCCCGCGACCGTCACGACAGCCGAAAGATGCGCGTCGGCGCCAGCGGCAAGCCGTCTCAAACGCGCGTGAAGGTGCTCAAACGCCTTAAGAGCCGTCGTGGCCTGCCCACGCGCTCGTATATCGATGTCGAGTTGCTCACCGGCCGCAAGCACCAAATCCGTGTGCACCTGGCAAGCGAGCATCATCCCCTGGTTGGCGACGACCTGTACGGAACGCCGCGCCCCTGCGGCCTGATGCTCCACGCCCACAGCGTGTCCTTCACGCATCCCGTAACCGGCGAGCGCATCCACATCGAAGCCCCCTGCCCCTGGGAGCCCTAAACCACCACAATGGGGACAGTGCACCTTTGTGGTGGTTTTGCCGCGATGGCTCAGCCGCGGTCCCAAAACGTCTCGATCTGTAACAGTTAGAACCCATTTTCCGGCCTATCTGTTACAGATCGAGACATTCGAATCCCTCTCAAGGAAAAATCTCAATCTGTAACAATAACTCGGCAAAATCGGCCCAAGATGTTACAGATTGAGATATTCGGATCCCACCGGAGAAATCATCTCGATCTGTAACATCTGGAGCCCGCATTTTGACCTTCCTGTTACAGATTGAGACGTTATGGGACCACCAGGAAAAATATCTCAGCTTGTAACATCTGGAACCCATATCCCTCTCTTCCTGTTACAGATCGAGACAAATCCCCAAACAGCAAAAGGCGGCAACGTCCCCGGTGGACGTTGCCGCCTTTCCATTGGCAAGACCCTTCCGCTCCCGCTACTCGGTAGCCTTGTCGAGAGGCTTCTTAAGGAAGCTCAGAACCAAGCAGCCGACCACAGCGCCGATAGCAAGGGCCAACAGGTACTGCACCGGGTTCGTGATGACCGCGATAACCCAGGCGCCACCGTGCGGAGCGGGGCTCGCGCAACCAAAGAGCATCGACAGACCGCCGGCGGTCGCAGATCCCAGGATGCAGGCGGGCAACACGCGAAGCGGATCGGCCGCGGCAAAGGG
The DNA here is from genome assembly GCA_900546725.1 of uncultured Collinsella sp. Classification (GTDB taxonomy): domain Bacteria; phylum Actinomycetota; class Coriobacteriia; order Coriobacteriales; family Coriobacteriaceae; genus Collinsella. The sequence goes on from URDZ01000025.1 coordinate 10,138, forward strand.
AATGGCACCCTCGGTGATAAACGACAGACCCATGATGTAGTTCACCAGGCCTGCCTTGCGATCGGCCTCGGTCCAGCGGTTCTTAAAGAACGTCGTGGAGAGCGCGATGACCAGCGGCGGTACCATACCGCCCGCCATGACGGCAGCCATGATCATATTGCCCTGCAGCGTTTGCTCGGCAAGGGCCGCGGTGCCAAAGACATATGCGGCCTTGTTGATGGGACCACCCATGTCGGTCGCCTGCATGCCGGCGCAGATAATGCCCAAAAGAACGATGCTCGTGCCCGAAAGACCGTTGAGCGCGCCGCTAATGGCGGTGTTGATAACGCCCATAATCGGGTTAACGGCCATCATAAAGAGACTCGTAAAGAGAATGCCCAGCACGGGGTAGATGAGCATGGGCTTGATACCGTCGAGCGACTCGGGTAGCACGCTTGCAGCCTTCTTGAGCGCATTGACGATAATGCCGGCGGCAAAACCGACCAGCAGCGCGCCCAAAAAGCCAGCAGAGACAAGCTGAGCCTGGGCATCGGCATCCATTGCCGTGGTGAGATAGCCCAACGTAAAGCCCTGCTTTGCAATCCAGCCACCCACAAAGCCCGCGGCCAAGCCCGGACGGTCAGCAATGGACATGGCAATATAGCCCGCAAGGATGGGGAGCATAAAGTTGAACGCCTGGTTGCCCGCAAGGTTAAAGAAGGCCGCGACCGGAGTGCTGTGGCCGTATGCGCTCGTGCCCAGTCCCGCCTGGTCCAGCAAGAACGAAAGCGCCATGAGGATGCCGCCGCCAACAACAAAGGGGAGCATGTGCGAAACGCCGTTCATCAGGTCCTTATAGACCCTGCGGCCCAAACCCTCGGATTCGCCCTCGGCAGCCGCCTGTACCGCGGCGCCGCCGGACACATGATGAATAGGTGCATTGCCCGCAAGCGCAATATTGATAAGTTCCTCGGCGTCATTAATGCCACGCGTCACCGCACAGGAGTAAACCGACTTGCCATCGAAGCGATCGAGCTCGACATTTTTATCCGCCGCAATGATGACACCCTTGGCACCAGCGATGTCTGCCGCGGTCAGTACATTTTTAGCGCCGCCCGAACCCTGAGTCTCGACCTTAATGCTCACGCCCATCTTGGCTGCCTGGTCTTCCAACCCTTTGGCCGCCATAAATGTGTGAGCAATGCCCGTTGGACATGCCGTGATGGCAACGACATCGTAAGTGCCGCCCCCAACCTTCTCGTTTGCAGCTGACATGTTTCCTCCTTTTGCACGAGCAGGCCCAGCCCTCCCCTTCTGAGGGTCACAACCTGCGTATTACCTTGTGTTTGAGTGATTGATAGCGCCGAAGTGACAGCGCTTTTAAGCGATATCTATACGATGGCCCCAGCGGGCATGATCACGTCGTATGGAAACAGGGGTACTGGGAAATCATGCCCGACGGGGCCATCGGAACCACCACAATGGGGACAGGCGCCTTTGTGGTGGTTTTGGCCTTACTTCGCCCCGTTGCTAAACCGTGATGACGTTTTCCATCGTCTGGTACTTGGCGGGCACCTCGCCCGCGGTGATAACCGTTGCGTCACGGAAGTCCGCGAATTTTACGGGAGCCACCATGCCAAACTTACTGGCGTCCGAGATTACGAAGCGTTTGGCTGTATGGCGCATCGAGATACGCTTGACCTGCGCTTCCTCGATATCGGGCGTCGTAAAGCCCTGCTCGGCGGCAATGCCGTTAGAACCCCAAAAGCCGCAGTTAAAGTTGTAGCGGTCTAGGGTTGCCAGAGCATCGGGGCCAACGAGCGCCTCGGTCTCGGGTTTAAGCTCGCCGCCCAGCACCACGGTGCGCATGCCGCGCACAGCGAGATGCTGAGCATGGAGCACGGAATCAGTCACATAGGTGACCGATTCGAGATGCGGAAGATGCTCGATGAGTCTGAGCGTTGTCGAACCCGAATCGATGTACACAAAGCTCTCGGGCTCCACGAGCGCCGCGGCGCGGGCGCAGATACGCTCCTTGTCGTCGTTATGGAGATCACTGCGCTCACTGATCGTTAGGTCGCGCGTCACGTGCGCGCGCTCAAGACTTGTCGCGCCACCGTGCACCTTGGCGATGCGGTGCGCTCGGTCGAGCGTCTGTAGGTCGCGTCGAATGGTAGAGGCCGTCACGCCCAGGGCATCGGCAAGCTCGGGCACCGTTACCGAGCCAGCCTGCTGCACCATCGACACGATCGTATTGAGCCTATCTTCCGCAAGCATCGCTTACTCCTCCTCGGGGTAGACGACTCCCCAATCGGCGCGGAGCTTGGTCATGAGCTCCATCACATCAGAAGCATAATCCAGAAGCTCACGCTTGGAATCGTCGCCGGCGACGGCCTGCTCGAGGTCAGCCATCTCGTAGCACAGGGCATAAGCCTCGGTGCCCGCGGCGACCTCCTCGCGATGACCGTCCGCGGTCCACACGATGGTCGCGTGATCGGCACGCGGATAATCGTTGACCTCGATGTAGCACTTATCGAAGCTGATGACCGAGCGCTTGGGCTGCTTGGAGTGGAGCGTGAGGCTCACCACGCCCAGCTGCTGCTCGGCATTGCGGCAGACGATGCCGCCTGCAACGTCCACGCCGGTCTCGCAGGTGTTACCCAGAGACACGACCTCGACGGGCTGGCTCGCCATAAACAGGCGCATGACGGACAGGGCGTATACGCCAATATCGAGCATGGCACCGCCGGCGAGGTTGCGATTGTAGAAACGGTTGGTCAGGTCGCCGTACTCCTTGTAGCTACCAAAGTTGAGCTGAGCGAGGTTCATGCGGCCAAACTCGCCGGCATCCATGCGGCGGCGCAGCTCTTGATACAAGGGCATGTGGAGCACCGTGGTAGCGTCCATAAGGACCACGTTGTGTTCGGCGGCAATGGCGCGGGCCTCATCGAGCTCGGCGGAGTTGAGCGTGATGGCCTTCTCGCAGAGAACGTGCTTGCCGGCCGCCAGGGCGGCGCGCAGATAGGTGATATGGGTGTTGTGCGGGGTGGTGATGTAGACGGCGTCGATGTCAGGATCGGCGTAGAGATCCTCAACCGTGTCATAGACCTTCTCGACGCCGTACTGGTCGGCAAAAGTCTGAGCCTTGGTGAGCGTGCGGTTGGCAACGCCCGTAAGCTTGCGGCCGGCCAGGGCAAGGGACTGAGCCATCTGGTTGGCAATAACGCCGCAACCGATCACAGCCCAACGGAGCTCGGGAGCCGTAAAGATGTCGTTAGGGAACGGCTTGTCCTGGACCGAAGCAAATGCTGCTTTGGCGGCTGCCGCGGCGTCGAATGGAGCCTGCTTGGAATCTGCCATTATGTGTCTCCTGTGTCATAGAACGTCTTGCATTTCTGACAGCTCTATATTCGCACAAACACGCGCGTCTGTGCGCGTTCTTGCGTATCTCACCGCTAAACGGTCATTATTGCCCCGTAAACGGCTCATATATACGCATAGGTGCGTAATTAAACGCAATCTAACGCGCATAAACGCGCACACAAGCAATTTATACAGCACGACCCGCTCATTTATGCTTACCCAGTTAGGGTACTCATTTAAGTCTGTCCCCAATGAGTAGGGATAGAAAAAGACCCGGGTGCCGTGGGGCATCCGGGCCTTTGCTAGCAACTTGATGTTGCGGGCAGCTTAGAACTTGTGGCCGCACTTCTTGCAGACGCGCAGCTTGTTCTTGCCGTCCTTCTCGTGACCGACGCGGGTAACCTTACCGCACTCGGGGCAAACGAGATTGACGTTGGAGGCGTCGATGGGAGCCTCCTGCGAAACGATGCCGCCCTGCTGGTTGGCAGCGTTGGGCTTGACGGCCTTCTTGACGACCGAAACGCCCTCGACAACGACCTTGTTCTCGGCGGGGAGAGCACGCAGGATAACGCCCTGCTTGCCGCGATCCTTACCAGAGAGAACCTGGACCTTATCGCCCTTCTTGATATACATATATCTCCCCTAACTACAGGGTCTCGGGAGCGAGCGAGACGATCTTCATGTACTTCTTGTCACGAAGCTCGCGAGCGACGGGCCCGAAGATACGGGTGCCGACGGGCGAACCATCGTTGTTGATGACAACGCAGGCGTTCTCATCAAAGCGAATGTAGGAGCCATCCTTGCGGCGGATCTCCTTAACGGTGCGAACGACGACGCAACGGACAACGTCCTTCTTCTTGACGTTGGCGCCAGGGGTAGCCTCCTGGACAGCACCGATGAACACATCGCCGATGCCTGCATAACGACGCTTGGAACCGCCAAGCACCTTGATGCAGCGAATCTTGCGAGCGCCGGAGTTGTCGGCGACGTTCAGCATGGTTTGCATCTGAATCATGGTAGATGTTCCTCCGAACTAAGAACCGAAGAGAGGTGCGCAGCCTTTACACAGCCCGTGGTATGCAAGCCAGGCATACGCACATCTTCGGAAACGTACAAGTCGTAAGAGCGACAGCTTATTTAGCGCGCTCGACGACCTCGATGAGGCGCCAACGCTTCATCTTGGACATAGGACGGGTCTCCATAACGCGGACGGTGTCGCCCACGCCAGCCGTGCACTCCTCGTCGTGAGCGTGCAGCTTCTTGGAGCTGGTCATCATCTTGCCGTACTTGGGGTGACGCTTGCGCTCGGTGATGGTGACGACGATGGTCTTAGCACCGGAGACGGAGGTAACGACACCCGTACGGACCTTACGCGAGTTACGCGAATCAGTCATGTTCTCTCCTTAGGTCCTACTCGGCGACAGCGGACTTCTCCGCTGCGATCTCGCGGGCGCGCTGCTCCGTGAGGACACGAGCGATGTCCTTCTTCACGGTGTTGACGCGAGCGGTGTTGTCCAGCTGGCTGGTGGCCATCTGGAAACGAAGGTTAAAGAGCTCGGCGCGCATTTCCTTCAGCTTCTCAACGAGCTGAGCGTCCGAGAGCTCACGAATCTCTGCGGGCTTCATTAGTTCTCCTCCTTGGCGGCGGCGGCGTCCTCAGCAGCCCACTTGGCCTCGAGAGCGGCCTCCTCAGCCATCTCCTTCTCGATGCGCTGCTCAGCGTTCTTAGCAGCAACAATCTTGGTCTTGATGGGAAGCTTGTGCTGCGCCAGACGCAGAGCCTCGCGAGCGACCTCCTCGGGCACGCCCTTGACCTCGAACATGATGCGGCCGGGCTTGACGACGGCCACCCACTCCTCGGGGTTACCCTTACCAGAACCCATGCGAGTCTCAGCAGGCTTCTTGGTGATGGGCTTATCGGGGAAGATCGTGATGTAGACACGACCGCCACGCTTCATGTAGCGGGTCATGGCAATACGAGCGGCCTCGATCTGACGGTTGGTGATCCAATGGGCCTCGAGAGCCTGGATACCAAACTCGCCGAAATGCAGCTCGGTATTACCCTTGGCCTGGCCCTTCATGGAGCCACGCTGCACCTTGCGGTGAAGAATACGCTTAGGGGCAAGCACTACTGACCCCTCCTCTCGGAGTTACGACGACGAGGACGGGAAGAGCCCTCGAGTGCAGGGTTGGGAACAGGCTGGCCCGGGAGCTTCTCGCCCAGGTAGATCCAGACCTTCACGCCGCAAGCGCCCATGGTGGTGCTGGCGACAGCCGTGCCGTAGTCGATCTTGGCACGGAGGGTGTGCAGAGGCACGCGACCCTCGCGGTACCACTCACGACGGCCCATCTCGGCACCGCCGAGACGACCGGAGCACTGGATACGGATGCCCTTAGCGCCGGCCTTGCGGGCAGACTGGACAGCCTTGCGCATAGCGCGACGGAAGGCAACGCGGCCCTCGAGCTGCTCGGCGATAGACTGAGCAACGAGGTTGGCGTCGAGCTCGGGGCGCTTGATCTCGACAACGTCGACGGAGAGCTGACCCTTGGAGACGCCAGCGACCTTCTCGAGCTCGGTGCGGAGGGTATCGATCTCGGCACCCTTCTTACCGATGACAACGCCGGGGCGAGCGGTGAGGATGATGACCTTCACCTTGTCGCCAGCGCGCTCGATCTCGACACGGGAGACAGCTGCGCGGGAAAGACGCTTCTCGAGGTACTTGCGGATCTCGAGATCGTTACCGAGGGTCTTAGCGTAATCCTTCTCTGCGAACCAGCGGGAGCGCCAGTTCTCGGTGATGCCAAGACGGAAGCCGGTGGGGTAGACTTTCTGACCCATACAGCTTTACGCCTCCTTTCGAGGAGCAACGACGACGGTGATGTGGGAAGTACGCTTCAGAATGCGAGAAGCGGAACCCTTGGCGCGGGGACGGATGCGCTTAAGCGTCGGACCCTCGTCAACATAGGCAGCGGCGACAACCAGGTTGTCGGCACGCAGACCGTTGTTGTTCTCGGCGTTCGCAACGGCGGAACGGAGAACCTTCTCGACATCCACGGCGACGGCGCGGTCGCAGAAGTGGAGGATGTCGAAGGCCTGAGCAACAGGCTTGCGGCGGATCAGATCGACCACCAGGCGGGCCTTGCTGGGGGAAACACGCACGTACTTAGCGACGGCGCGAACCTCGGTGGCCTCAGTTTCAATAGACTTAGTTGCCATTTACGGTTAACCCCCTATTTGGCCTTGTGGCCACGGAACGTACGAGTCGGCGCGAACTCGCCGAGCTTGTGACCAACCATGGACTCGGTAACATACACGGGCACATGCTTGCGGCCGTCGTGGACGGCGATGGTGTGACCAACCATCTCGGGGAAGATGGTGGACGCGCGGGACCAGGTCTTCACGACGTCCTTCTTGCCAGCCTCGTTCATCGCGGTGATACGCGAGAGAAGGCGAGTCTCCACGAACGGGCCCTTTTTGAGACTTCTGCTCATAAGTGCTTTCTCCTAAAACTCGGTATCCGAAATTACTTCTTACGGCGACGAATGATGTGCTGGTTCGAGACCTTCTTCTTCTTGCGCGTACGAAGGCCCTTCGTCGGCTTACCCCAGGGGGTAACAGAGGGACGACCAGAGGTGTGGTTCTTGCCCTCGCCACCGCCGTGCGGGTGGTCGACAGGGTTCATGACGGTACCGCGGACGGTCGGGCGCACGTTCATGTGACGCTTACGGCCGGCCTTGCCGATTACGATGTTGGAGTGATCGGCGTTGCCGACCTCACCGACGGTGGCGCGGCAGGTAACGAGGATGCGGCGCATCTCGGAGGAAGGCATACGGACGATAGCGTACTTGCCCTCCTTACCCATCAGCTGGCAGGAGTTACCGGCGGAACGGGCGATAGCAGCGCCCTTGCCCGGCTGGAACTCGACGGCGTGGATGAGCGTACCGACGGGGATGTCGGCGAGGGGCAGAGCGTTGCCCGGCTTGATGTCGGCGTCAGAACCGGACATGATGGTCTGACCGACCTCGAGGCCCTTGGGGGCCAGGATGTAGCGCTTCTCACCGTCAGCGTAGTGCAGCAGAGCGATGCGAGCGGAACGGTTCGGATCGTACTCGATCGTGGCAACCTTGGCGGGCACGCCGTCCTTGTTGCGCTTGAAGTCGATCACGCGGTAACGACGCTTCACGCCGCCGCCCTGGTGGCGGGTGGTGATGCGGCCGTTGTTGTTACGACCGGCCTTCTTGGGCAGGGGCTCGAGAAGAGACTTCTCGGGCTTGGTGCAGGTGATCTCGGAGAAGTCGGAGATCGTCTGCCAACGCCTACCAGCGGAGGTCGGCTTAAGGTGCTTTACAGCCATTACAATCCCTTTCAATAGGAATCCGTTAGCCATCGCAGACAGGGATTCGAGGTTCTGCCTCGGGTGCGATGACACCGGACGTATACACGGTTCCGGGCGTGTCCATTTTATACGCCCAAAACCTTGAGCTCCCGCCTCCCCTATTTGGGAGGCATGAGCTCACTCAACAGCAGCGAGTCTTAGGCCTGGTTGCCAAAGACCTCGATGGTGTCACCCTCGGCCAGCGTGACGATGGCCTTCTTCCAAGAACGGGTCTTGCCGGCGACATAGCGCACGCGCTTGGTCTTGGGCTTGACCGTCAGGGTGTTCACGCGAACGACCTTGACGCCGAAGATCTCCTCGACAGCGTCCTTGATCTGATACTTGTTAGCATCCTTGGCGACCTCAAACGTGTACTTGTTCAGCTCCATGCCGGAGAAGGAACGCTCGGACACGATCGGACGGATGATGATCTCGTGGGCGGTCATTTATGCAAGCACCTCCCCGAAGTGAGCGGCGATGTCGGCGGGCATCAGCACAGCGTTGTTGTTGACGAGATCGTAGGTGTTGGCCTCGTCAGCGGTGATGATGAACGTCTTGGGAATGTTGCGGAACGACAGGTAGGCGTTGACGTCCTCATCGCGAACGATGATGGTCAGACGCTTGCCCTCAAGACCGAGAGCCTTGAGCATGGCGACGGCAGCCTTGGTGGAAGGCTTCTCGAAGCCGTAGTCGTCGACGAGCACGAGCTCGCCATCGGCCAGCTTGGCGGACAGCGCGGAGCGCATAGCCAGCTTGACCTCCTTGTTGTTCATACGCTTAGCGTAGGAACGGGGCTTGGGGGCGAAGACAACGCCACCGTGACGCCACTGGGCAGCACGGATGGAACCCTGGCGGGCACGGCCGGTGCCCTTCTGACGCCAAGGCTTCTTGCCGCCACCGGAAACCTCAGAGCGACCCTTAGCAGACTGGGTGCCCTGACGCCAAGAGGCCATCTGGCACTTGACGATGTGGTGCATAACGTGGATGTTCGGCTCGATGCCGTACACCTCAGCGGCGAGCTCGGCCTCGGCGACCTTCTTGCCCTCGCTGTTCTTTACTTCAAACTTTGCCATTTAAGTGTTCTCCTTGGTATGACGCTGGGCTAAATGGGCTGGGCCCTTAGGCCATACGGATGGCGACGAGACCATTCTTGGCACCCGGGACAGCGCCCTTGACCAAGATGAGGTTCTGCTCGGCATCGATGCGGACAACGGAAAGGTTCTTGACGGTAACGCGCTCGTTACCCATGTGACCGGCCATCTTGACGCCCTTGAGGACGCGCGCAGGATAGGCGCACTGACCGATAGAACCGGGGTGACGCTGGAAGTGAGAACCATGCGTCATAGGACCGCGGCGCTGACCCCAGCGCTTGATGCGACCCTGGAAGCCCTTACCCTTGGAGGTACCGATGACGTCGACCTTCTCGACATCAGCGAAATCAGCGACGGTGACGACCTCGCCGACCTTGTGCTCCTCGCCGTTCTCGACGCGGACCTCACGAAGGAAGCGGACAGGCTCGACGCCAGCCTTGGCGAAGTGACCAGCCATGGGCTTGTTCACGTTCTTGGCCTTGATGTCGCCGAAACCGATCTGGACGGCGTCATAGCCGTCGGTTGCCTGAGTTTTAACCTGCGAGACAGCGCAGGGGCCAGCCTGGATGACCGTGACGGGAACGACGTTGTCGTCCTCGTCCCAAACCTGGGTCATGCCAATCTTGCGGCCGAGAATCATGCTGATCAAGATATGATCCCAACTCTCGCGTGGTCTTGGGACAATGCGTACACCACCGAGCGTACGCCCCTAGAGGACCACTACTTACACGACGTGCTCCCCAACCTTGTATTTCGCCCGGACTACCTGACAACCCTATTAAGCAGGCATTTTGTCCAGCCAGAATACTCCCCTGGTTTCACACAGCTGTTTAGTATACACGGCTGCGGGCGTATCCATCGAGATTCATATTTCACTCACATTGTTTACGCAGGTAAAGTGCGTGGAGTCGCCTGGGCTTGGCAGAGGGGCGGCGAAATATATTAAGTTTGCTGCTCTACAGTCCTGCGCAAGACGGAAAGCACATTAAGTGCTTTC
>URDZ01000026.1:0-19565 GCA_900546725.1 uncultured Collinsella sp.
ACGCAAGCAGGTGTTTCATGGATTGTTTCTAATATCCTTTTGTTGGGGAAACTCCAGACGCTTGGCGACCGATGCAACGGCCTCTTCGCTGGCCGGCCCGCAGCTCACGCAGCCGTCATGGGCACGCATCTGGCCGGTGACCTCGTCCATCGCGAGCGGCGCCACCTTCTCGAGCTTAAAGCCCTTACCGGCGCGCATGTTCTCCTTTGCCACACTGATCATGAGCTTAATGCGGTTGAGCTGGTTGACCTCGGACGCACCGGGATCGTAGTCCACCGCGACGATATTGCTCTCGGGGTGCTGACGGCGCAGCTCCTTGATCACGGCCTTGCCTACCACGTGATTGGGCAGGCACGCGAAGGGCTGCGTGCAGATGATGTTGGGCGCGCTGTGGTCGATCAGGTCGAGCATCTCGGCCGTGAGCAGCCAGCCCTCGCCCATGTTGTTGCACACCGAAAGCACCGTGCGGGCCTTGTCGGCCATGGTGCCGATGCGCTCGGGCGCCTCAAAGCGGCGGGACTTTTCGAGCAGCTCCTCCACCGGTGTGCGCATCCAGTCCACGAGCTTGATGAGCGCCTGCATACCAGCGCGCGTGGTAGCAGAGCTTCCCAGTTCGTCCTTCTGCAGCTCGGCGTTGCTCATGGAGTACAGGAAGAAGTCGAGCAGGCCCGGCACCACGGCCTCGCAGCCCTCGCGCTCGATAACGTCGACCACGTGGTTGTTGGCCGTGGGATGGAACTTGACCAGGATCTCGCCGACCACGCCCACGCGCGGCTTGGTGCCCTCGCCCACGAGCGGCATAGTGTCGAACGCGCGAATGGCCTCACGGCACAGCTTGGTGTAGTTATGCCTGTTGAACTTGGGCGCCAGCTTGCGGGCGCGCGCCATGTACTCCTCGTAGAGTGCGTTGGCAGCGCCGGGCGTGGCCTCGTACGGGCGGCAGCGATAGAGCATCTGCATCATCACGTCGCCAAAGAGTACCGCGTAAACTGCCTGCTTAAGCAGCGCTGGCGTAATCTTAAAGCCGGGGTTATCCTCGCCGAGCGCCACGGCCGAAAGCGAGATCACCGGAATCTCGGGGTGGCCGCTCTCGCGCAGGGCCTTGCGAATGAGCGCGATGTAGTTGGTGGCACGGCAGCCGCCGCCGGTCTGGCTGATAACCACGGCCGTCTTGGACAGGTCGTACCGACCGCTCTCGATGGCCTCCATAATCTGGCCGGTCACCAGGATCGACGGATAGCAAATGTCATTGTTCACATAGCGCAGGCCAGCCTCGACGGCGTCGTGATCGGTCGAGGGCAGCAGCTCCAAGTTGTAGCCAGCACCACGGAACACCTCTTTGACCAGGTCAAAGTGGATCGGCGCCATCTGCGGGCACAGGATGGTGTAGCCCTCGTCGCGCATCTGCTCGGTAAAGGGCACCTTGGGCCACGCGGTCGAGGCACTCTCACGCTGCGCCTCGAACGTGTACTTACGGCTCGCGAACGCAGGGGCATCCGTGGAAGGCGCCACCGGCGCGGCGTCACCCTGCTCGTAGGTCTCGCCCGCGGCCGTAGCCTCTGCCAAGCGCTCGGCCTCCTGGTCCTTAAGCGCTGCCATGAGCGAGCGAATGCGGATGCGCGCGGCGCCTAGGTTGGACACCTCGTCGATCTTGAGCACGGTATAGATCTTGCCGCTGGCCTCCAGAATCTCCTGCACCTGGTCGGTAGTCAGGGCATCGAGACCACAGCCGAAAGAATTGAGCTGGATCAGGTCCAAGTCGTTGCGCATCGTCACAAAACGAGCGACGGCGTACAGGCGGCTGTGGTACATCCACTGATCGACGACGCGGATGGGACGCTCGGGCTTCACCAGGTGCGCGAGCGAATCCTCGGTAAAGACCGCAAAGCCAAAGCTCGAGATAAGCTCGGGCAGGGCGTGGTTGATCTCGGGGTCGTTATGGTAGGGACGACCGGCGAGCACGATGCCGTGACCGCCGTGGTCCTCGACCCACTTAAGGGCCTCCTCGCCCATGGTCTGGATATCCTCGTGGAAGCGCGCATCGGCCTCAAAGGCAGCGTTGACGGCGGCATCGACCTCGGAGCGCGTGATCTTGGGACCGCGTACGCGACCGCGACCGGCCTCAGCATCGGCCACACGGTCGACGGCGAGCACCTGGTACAGACGGCGCTTGAGCTCGGTCTTGTCGTGATAGGGCACAAACGGGTACAGGAACTCGATGTTCTGCTCGCGAATCTCGTCGATATTGAGCGCCAGCGCCGTGGGGTAGCTCATGACGATGGGGCAGTTATAGCAGTTGCCGGCCGTCGGATCCTCCTTGCGCTCCCAGCGCACGCACGGCATCCAAATGAAGTCGACATCGCGGTCGATAAGGTTCATCACATGGCCGTGGCTCATCTTTGCCGGGTAGCACACGCTCTCGGACGGCATGGACTCGATGCCCGCCTGGTAGGTCTTTTTGCTCGACTGGTCGGACAGCTGCACGCTAAAGCCCAGGCGCGTAAAGAACGCGTGCCAGAAGGGGTAGTTCTCGTACATGTTGAGCGCGCGCGGGATACCCACGGTGCCGCGCGGGGCCTCGTCGGGGCTCAGCACCTCGCGGTTAAACAGCAACTCGTTTTTCTTTTTGAAGAGGTTGGGGGCCTCGGTCTTCTGCTTTTTGTGGCCGGCGCCCTTCTCGCAGCGGTTGCCGGTGATAAAGCGCCTGCCGCCGCCAAAGTCGTTGACGGTAAGCTGGCAGTTGTTGGAGCAACGGCCGCAGCGGACATGCTTTTGCGTCACGGTGAGGTGCGCGATGTCCTCGGCCGAAAGGATGGTCGAGGTGCCATCGGCGCCGGCGCGATCGCGGGCGAGCAGGGCAGCACCATAGGCACCCATGCAGCCGGCGATGTCGGGACGCACGGCATGGACGCCGGTGAGCTGCTCAAACGCGCGCAGCGTGGCATCGGACATAAAGGTGCCGCCCTGGACGATTACCTGGCTACCGATCTCCTTGGGGTCACGCAGCTTAATGACCTTGAACAGAGCATTCTTGATGACGGAATAGGACAGGCCGGCCGCGATGTCGCCCACCGTGGCGCCTTCCTTTTGCGCCTGCTTGACGCGCGAGTTCATAAAGACCGTGCAGCGGCTGCCCAGGTCGACCGGGGCCTTGGCATGGATGGCGGCATCGGCGAACGCGCGCACGTCCATGTTCATAGAGACGGCGAAGCTCTCGATAAAGCTGCCGCAGCCCGACGAGCAGGCCTCGTTGAGCATGATGTGCTCGATGACGCCGTCCTTGACGCGCAGGCACTTCATGTCCTGGCCACCGATGTCCAGAATGAACTCGACGCCGGGCAGGAACGCCTTGGCGCCGCGCAGGTGCGCGACGGTCTCGATTTCGCCCGAGTCGGCCTTGAGGGCCTCGATGAGCAGCGCCTCGCCGTAGCCCGTAGTGGTCACGTGGCCGATGGTGCAACCGGCGGGGATGTGGTTGTAGAAATCGGCCATGATGACCTTGGCCGTGCCCAGGATGTCGCCGTTGTTGTTACCGTACCAGGTGTGCAACAGCTGGCCGTCCTCGCCCACGAGCGCGGCCTTCATGGTGGTGGAGCCGGCGTCGATACCGATGAACACGCGGCCGGTGTAGCCGTCGAGCTTGCCCTTGGGGACGACTTCCTGGTCGTGGCGGGTTTTGAACTCGGCAAAGTCCTCGTCGGTGGCAAAGAGCGGATCCAGGCGCTCGACCTCGGCACCCTGTGTGTCGCCCAAGCTGTCGATGGCCTCGATGAGCTGCGGGAACGTGCTGAGCTTGTTGGACTCGTGCGCCATGGCGGCGCCGCTCGCCACAAACAGGTGAGCGTTTTGGGGCACGATACGGTGCTCCTCGTCCAGGTTGAGCGTGAGGTAGAAGCGGTGGCGCAGCTCGGAGAGGTACTGCAGCGGGCCGCCCAGGAAGGCGACGTTGCCGCGGATGGGACGGCCGCACGCCAGACCCGAGATGGTCTGGGTCACGACAGCCTGGAAGATGGAGGCGGCCACGTCCTCGGGGCGGGCGCCCTCGTTGAGCAGCGGCTGCACGTCGGTCTTGGCAAAAACGCCGCAGCGGCTGGCGATGGGATAGATGGTGGTGGCGTTGGCCGCGAGCTCGTTGAGGCCGCTCGCGTCGGTGTGCAGCAGGGTTGCCATCTGGTCGATGAACGCGCCCGTGCCGCCGGCGCAGGTGCCGTTCATGCGCTGCTCGATGCCGTTGTCGAAATAGATGATCTTGGCGTCCTCGCCGCCCAGCTCGATGGCAACGTCGGTGGCCGGGATGAGGGTCTCGACAGCGCGCTTGCTGGCGATGACCTCCTGGACAAACTCCAGGTCGAGCCACTGGGACAGCAGCAGGCCGCCCGAGCCGGTAATGGCGCAGGTCATCTGGGCCGTCGGCAGCACGGTCGCAGCGCCCTCGAACAGGTCGCGGGCGCAGGCGCGGACGTCGGTGTGGTGGCGCTGGTACTTGGCGTAGACGATCTGGTTGTCGTCGTTGAGCACGGCGAGCTTAACGGTGGTGGAGCCCACGTCGATGCCCAGATGCAGGCTGCCGCGAGCGTTCTCGGGGTTGAAGATCGCGCCTTCGGGGGCCTGGGCGGCGGTGACGGCTACGGGCTCAGCGGCGGTGGCGGGCTCGCTAGCGACGGACGTCTCCCCTGCCGCGTTCTTGGCATCGGCAACTGCCTCGGCAACTTTCTCGGCAGCTGCGGTCGCGGCCTTCTGCGCGGCATCCACCACGGCGGGCGCAGCCTCACGCGCGGCAGTGACCATACGGTCCTTAATGCCCTCGACGAGTTTGCTCATTGTCTCTCCTCTTAGTTGTTGGACTCGACGGCTGCGGCGGTGTCGGCCGCGTCCTCGAGCTGCAGGTTCAATAGCTTCATGCCGTATTCCGGTACGTTGATATCGATGGGTTGGCCATACAGGTCACCAGGGCGCACAAAAGCGAGCACCGTCATAATGCGCGCCATGGCCTCGGGCGATTCGGTGAGCCCACGCTCAAACCAGCGCTGAATCATGCCGACCTCGGCACTCACGACGTAGGTGACGTAGTAGTCAAAGAACGTGCCCAGCGCCAGGCCCAAAATGCCCGTCTGCGCACGCGGCACCACAGCCTCACGCGCGGTGTCGATGATCCTTTTAATGAAGGCCTGGTCGCCGCCCGGACCCAGCAGCGCACCGATTAAGTCGCGGTTGGCCGCAAGATAACGCAGCAGCTCAACCGAACCGGGCGCCGGCTCGAGCTCATCGATGTTGTGATAGAGATCGGGCAGCTGAGCTGCGGTGATGAGCTCAATACGCTCACGGATCTCGGTCAGCAAGCCATCCTCGATTTGATTGATAAAGTCGGGGATATCGCGGTAGTGCGAATAGAACGTACGGCGCGTAAGGCCAGCGCGCTCGGTGAGCGACGCGACATTAATGCGCGAAAGGTCGCCGCTTTCGGCAAGCTCGCTGGCAAGTGCCTGGCGAAGGGCACGCTGCGAGCGAAGGGACCGGCGATCGCATTTCTCGAGCTGGGACAAGCGTCCTCCTTGTTACTCAGCCTGTGCGCTATTGCACAGTGCGAGTATTATTGCACACCGTGTGTATCAACACGTAAAGGCAATATTTGGGATGTGGCGAAGGGACAGTTCCCATGTCACATTCAGCGACCGCCTAGGTTGTGCCAGTTGTGCCTGGCTTTTGAAGCGGCAGTACCGATTGTCCAAAAAGTCATTCGTGGGTAGAATAGTGTCGACGGCAGCCCAAGTTGTAGCTAGCTGGGCAGCGCCGTTGTTTGCATTAGGGGGTCAATGCCTTAGCGGCGGCGACCCCTTCTGTTGCGCTTCGAACGCTGCTTGAGTGCCTCGGAAAGGCCGACAAGCGCCGTGAAGAACGAGACCAAAGCGGTCAGAAGTCTCACGAAATCAATCAGATCGGTCATGGGCATCACCTCCCATCAGATGGAGGGCGCTGCCCGGCACATGGAACTGCCGTCAACGATACCGATTCTACCAGAGCCTAGTTATATATACGAATATATGTTCGTATTCCAAGCACACAGACCCCTGTGACAAAAGGGCTGTCCCTTTGTCACATTATTCGATGATGGTGCGGGAGTTTTGCTTGTGCATGGTGGCGAGCATGTGTTTGGGGACGGCGTGGATCATGCAGCTGCCGATAGTTGCGCTCGCGGCGGCTTTAGCTGCATCGCTAGCGTTTTTGGTCGCGTAGCTGTGACGGAAACGCTTGAGCATGGCGATATCGTTGCCGCCGTCGCCATAGACCGCGACCTCGTCCTCGGCAATACCGTAGTAGCCCGCCAGCCAGGCCACGCTCTCGCCCTTGTTGCACGCCACGTCCGTGATCTCGAACATCACCGGATCGAACGGTGCGTTGACCACGCGGTCCGAGCGCTCGGCCAAATACGCCTTTAGGTCGCGCTCCAGCTCGGGCGAGGTCACGCGGCAGTTGATCTTGCACACATCGTGGCGCAAGATGTCGCCGATCGACTGGTCGAAATACTGCTCCTCGTGATAGCCGCCACGCGCACGCATGCCGCGCATCACGATGCGCTTGATAGGACTGTCCTTTTTAAAGCCCGCCTGATGCATCTCGAACGAGCCGCTCGAGAACATGCCATCGGGCGTGGAGCAGTCGAAGCAAATATCCGGAAACTCCTTGAGCAGCTCCTCGGTGATCTGTGGGTCGATGGTCCAGGTCTTGAGCACCTCGCCATGGCTGTCGCGCACGATTGATCCATTGGAGCAGCAGGCGTCAAGCGCCAGGCCCGTAAAGCCATGCTCACCAATCGGCAGCGTCGAGCGCCCGGTCGCGGGAACCACATGCAGGCCAGCCTCGGTCAGCTCGCGAATGGCATGGCGGATGGTCCCATCTGCCTCGTGCAGGGCGTTGAGCAGCGTTCCGTCTAAGTCGCTCGCAAACATCTTGATCATGGGCATGCCTTTCCTTCGTCTGCACGATATTGTAGGCGAAGGAGAGGCTCGTTCTCGTATGGGCGTTCCACGCCGCAGCAATCGTTTCTGTTAAACCGCTGCACTGCGAACGTCACATTGTTTGTGGTGAGCGACTTTTCAAGCGATAAAACAGCACCGTCGTCAGCACCAGTACCACCAGCATAGCTGCGAACACAGCCGCCGGCGCCCATCGATCATATGCAAATCCGTATGTCAATTGGCCAATAGGCGTTGCGCAGGAAAGAGCCATATATACGACCGAAAGCACCTTTCCGCAGAGTTCCGCCGGCGCCGCCCGCTGAACGAATGCAACGATTTCGACCGACGCAATACTCGCCCACACCATGACCCATGCCGAACCGACCGCAAGCGCAGCAAACACAATTTGGCCAGCGCCGCTCAGCAGCGTGACAGTAATCGGCACGACTCCAAAACAGATCATCGCAACGTATCGACATATGTCATTGAAGGAAAAACGATTCGGCCTAATACCGACCAAACCGCCGCCTGCAAGACCGCCCAGCCCCATAGCTGCCTCAATAATCCCAATGCAGGAAGATTGCATGCCGAGATGCCTGGTAACAATAACGGGTGCACCAATCGTTAACCCAACCAACGCAAGATTCAAAACAGCCGCAAGCAAAATCACGGCGAGCAACGAGGTGTTTTGGAGCAGGCACCGAATCGCTGACATAAAATCGCTTTGACATGCCATACGAGTCGAGCTACCCCCCGTCATTTCAGAGGGGACATTTTGTTTGAGTGTGGCCCAAAACAGCAGCGTCGACATTGCAAACGCCACCGCCGCGATCGCGCAAAGGACGTCGATTCCAAAGCATCCGTAGACGGCTGTTCCAACCACGGGACCTAGAATATTGCTCGCCATGGTCGTCTGCGACACTAACGCGGTGGCCCGCTCGACCTTTTCCTTGCCGACCATGTGCAGCGTCTCAATTTGAAGTATCGGCTTCAGAATAGATTGAACGGCGTATTGGACGCACAGCATCACCGCCACAACAGCCGCAAGGGGCAACGAGCACTTCATGGGAACAAATAGCATCGCTGCAACCATTAAAGCAATACCGAGAGCTGCTAGAACGCCGCGATGCCCCTCTCGATCAGCTAATACTCCGCCAGCCGGAGTCGCAAGCACGCCCGGTATAAACGCTATAGCCGCGACGGCACCATATAGCGTTGACGAACCACTGCGGTCGAGCAAGTAAAGCGGGCACGCAAAGCACAGCGCCGACAACGTCGAATACACGCACAGCTGCGCAACGAGAAGACCGACGAGTCTTATAGGCAGCGCTGTCTTTGATGCTGATACGGCATCGAAGTCTCTCATCCCGTCCATAGAGCTTTGCCTCCTATACATACTATTGGTATGTATTTAACGGCTCGAAAAGGGCGACCGTAGCCACCCTCTTACATCAATATATATACCGTTAGTATGTATATTACCACCCGACACGGTTCCAAACGTCCCAAATTTGGCACGTTGTTTGAAGCACTTCTTCCCCCAAATCGAGACCCACTGCGGCCGCCATCTGCGTCAAACATTGCGCGCGAGCGACCATTCGCTCCTTGGGCTCGAGCGGACGGAACAATGGCAGCAGCCAAAGATTCGCTAGCAACGATACGGCCTCTGCTGCTTCGCGCGGGCATTCGCACGCAATGGAGCCGTCGGCGACGCCTTCCTCGATTACCGGCAAGAGATATCCATCGGCCGACTCGTCAAACGAACTCTGATACTGCATCGCCAGCAGACGCGAACTCTTTACCGGATCCGCCGCAGGATGTATGCGCGCCCAAAGCTCAATTTGTGGTACGACAGACTCAGGCGCATAAAGTCGCTTGAGCTTTTGGGCGCCCGTCATATTGCCAGCACCGAGCGTCGCGCGGCGGCGTTCAACAATCGGAGCCATCGCTCGATCAAACGCGGCGTTGAAAATCTCCTCTTTGCTCTTAAAGTGATGATAGACAGCACCCTTGGTCATGCCATCGAGGCGGTCGACGATGTCTTGGATGCTCGTCCCCTCATAACCCTGTACGCAGAATAGCTCCAGCGCCGCGTCGAGAATCTTCGCGACAGTCTCCTCGGGATATTTATTACGACCCATAATCCGTCCATCCACAACGCAAGTCTTGTGCCTCATTGCAGCATTTTAACGTTGCGGATGGTAGACGGTCGATTCTACACCGCGGCGGGGCCGTGTTCGCCGGTACGGATGCGGATGACTTCCTCGACCGGCTCGACCCAAATCTTGCCGTCTCCAACGGCACCGGTGCGAACGGCGTTGCAGATGATGTCGACAATGCCGTCGACATGCTCGTCGGCGCAAATGAGGGTGAACTGTACCTTAGGAATCGTGTTGACGAGCAGTTCGTTGCCGCGCACATATTCCTTCCAGCCATGCTGCGCGCCGCAGCCCTGCACCTGATTAATCGTCATGCCGCGAACATCGGCAGCAAACAGCGCGTCTTTAAGAACCTCAAGCTTCTCGGCACGAACGATTGCCGTAATCTTTTTCATAATGAATTCCTCTCAATAATCAACGTATCCCTTTACATGAGACGCGGGTTTCCCAGGTGCCACAGACCAACCTTGTAGATCAGATAAGTGCAACTAACAGGTCTTAGCAGGTTTCCCAAGTGCCGCAGATCGGCCTGAAAGAGGAGTGCCGCGTACTTAAGGTACGCAAACGACGATTGAAGGCCGAGGTGCGGTGCTTGGGGAAGCTGCTAATCGAGTCCGGAGAACGAGGGATACGCGCTCTCGCCGTGTTGACTGGCATCCAGGCCCAGCGCCTCGTCGGCCTCGTCCACGCGCAGACTGCCGTGGAACAGCACCTTGACCACCGCGGCGATCACCAAATCGAGCACCAACAAAATAGCGACCGTCACCACAATGCCCAAAATCTGCGAGATGAGCAGCGACACGTCGCCCGTGTAGAACAGGCCGCCCTTACCAGTCCACGAGAGCTCCGGCACACAGAACAGGCCTGTGAGCACGCCGCCCAAGATGCCGCCGATGCCGTGGCAACCAAACGCGTCGAGCGCATCGTCGTAGCCAAACTTGGTCTTAAGATGGCTGATGGCCAGGTAGCAGACGGGCGATACGATCAGGCCCGTGACCAGCGCCGCCCACGGCTCGACAAAGCCCGCACCCGGCGTGACCACCACAAGGCCCGCAACCAGACCGGTGCTGGCACCCACCAGCGTGGGGCGGCCGGTGCGCACGCGCTCGACGGCAAGCCACGAGACCATGCCCGCCGCGCTGGCCGTCACGGTGTTGAGGATGGCGAGCGCCGCCACGGCGTCGGCCTTGAACTCGCTGCCGCCGTTAAAGCCAAACCAGCCAAACCAAAGCAGGCCGGCGCCCAGCGCCACAAACGGCACGTTATGCGGGCGATAGCTCACCATGCCAAAACCGCGACGACGGCCGAGCATTAAGCAGAGAATCAGGCCCGTGAGACCGGACGAAATGTGCACCACGTCGCCGCCGGCAAAGTCGAGTGCGCCGATGATGTCGCCGATAAAGGAGCCATCGCCGCCCCAGACCATGTGGGCGAGCGGCGCATAGACCACGAGCAGCCAAATGCCCAGGAAGGCCGTCATGGCACCAAACTTAACGCGGCCGGCCAGGCTGCCCGTGACGATAGCTGCCGTGATCATGGCAAACGCCATTTGGAAGGCGATGTTGATGATTTGAGGGTAGACGGCACCGTCCGCGGCATTGCCCTCGGCCGCCTGCAGCACCTGGCCGAGCACCGGCAGGCACAGCAGCTGGTCAAGGCCTCCAATAAACGGGCTGGAACCGTCGCCGCCGTAGGCCAGTGACCAGCCGGCAACAATCCACAGCACACCAACCAGGCCAATGGCGCCAAAGCACATAAGCATGGTGTTGATGACATTTTTGCGCCTGGACAGGCCGCCATAGAAAAACGCCAGGCCCGGTGTCATTAAAAACACGAGCATGGTGCAGATGAGCATAAACGTTGTCGATCCCGTATCGAACATTCGCTCCCCCTTGATCGCATGAACGTTGTCGGCGCCCATAATGCGGCCGAGGGGCAACTGGTGTAGACCAGATACGGCGTTGTTAAACGCGGCGTTGTCGAATGGAAACGGTGCCGCAATCTTGGAAACGGCGCGGCAACGGGCGCGAAACGAACGGGAAATACGCGAGCAAGGGAGCCGTGAGCGCGCCCATCCCGGCTAGCGCCGAAACAGCTCGTGGGCGCGGTCGCGGAGATTAGTTGCTCGAATGACACCTTCGTAGCGATTGATGCGCAGACGCGGGAAGGCATTGAAAAAGCGTAGGTCGCGGCGGCTGAGTGACACGCTCGGTACCGGACGGCTCATGCACTTACCGGCAAGGCGACGACTGAGCGACGGACGTGGCATGCTCGGCGCGGCATCGGCCACGCGGCGGGCAGCGAGCGCCAAGCCGCGAGCACCATCCGAGATAAACGTCGGCATCGAAGCCTTCTCGCGCAGGGCATCGAGCGTCGCATCGCCCAGCTCGGCCAGCCACGCGTTAACGGCACGGCTGCGGATATGCGTCTGTGCCACCGAGTCGATCGCCGAATCGGGAATACGTTCGAGCATGGAGTCGGACGCATCGGCGAGCGACTCATTGATGCGGTCGGCAAGGTCGGCGCGCACGCGCTCCAGCTGATCGGACAGACGCCGCCAGCTCGCCAACGAGCACACCGCGTCGACCATCATCGCGACCGCGACGATAAAGGCGGACAACCGCACAATCAGCACCGGCAGATAGCCAAGCAGCCCCAGCAATGCCGGCTCCACTAAACGGCAAATGCACAGCGCACCCAGGCCAAACGCGCAGGCCCAGTACAGGCAGATGCGCCCGTGCAGGTTAAACGGCAGGTGCGAATAGTCCCAAAAGCGAGCGCCCGTTGTTTTTTCCAACAGCACGCCCACGCTGTACTCAATCACGCTGCATACGAGCGCTGCAGCGACAAACTGGCTCGACGCATCCGGAATCCCGCGCAGCAAAAGCCAGCAGGCAATGCCGCCCGCGCCATAGATGGGGCAACACGGTCCCAGCAAAAAGCCGCTGTTGGCAAAGCGCCCGTGGTTGAGCATGGCGCAGACTGTCGATTCCCATGCCCAACCGCAAAAACCGTAGAAGGCAAACGAGAGCACCAGCGCCGAGAGCGGGCAGGCGGCAAGCGTCGCGCCGTCAAATGCCATATCAATCGCGGTTCCCACCGTCTACCCTCTCCTCTTTTCGTTCGAGCCCTCGTTCGAATCGTTCGCGCCGCCTTTGCGCGGTAGACGGCCGGCGACCGTCTCGCGCAGCGCGCACCATTTATCTGCCAGGCATACAATCCAAGCCTCACGACACGTCGGCGGCACTGGCACCAGCGGAAACATATGCCGCACGATGATATTCCGCTCGCGCGACGTCAGCTCAAAATCTTCCTCCGCACGTGCCAGGGCAAAAAACGGGTGGCGAAAGCCATGCAGCCGATGGCTTGGGTCGGGATCGTGCCAGTCATAGAGAAAGTAATCGTGCAGCAGGGCCCCACGTAGCAACGAGGCGCGGTCGACCGAGACACCGACGCGGCCCAGGCGCTCGGCAAAGGACAGACTTGCCCGCGCCACCGAGGTCACATGCGTATACACCGTCACATCGCCATGCTGGATAAACTCGCGCGTCAGGTCCAGACGGCCCGCCTGTGCCAGTTGACGGGCAGCATGGTCTACTTCGCACGCGATTTTCTCGGCACGAACGACATCGGACATGCTGCCTCCTTCCAGCGACTCACGACGACAAGCCACGCCCCGTGCACAATCGATAAAAACATCATGGAACATATCAGTATGGCATCGGACAAAACGTTTTGCCCCGCCAGTTGGCGAATTACCGCGCCGCCGTCACATATCAAACGCCAAAATGTGCGAGACTGTTTTGTGCAATTGTGCCGGCCGAGGGAGCGCCGGTGCTCGATTCGCATGGAGTAACCCACAACGATGCTGCTTACGCAAACGACAACGCCCGAGGACGTCAAGGCTCTCGACCGCGCCGAGCTCCCGCTGCTCTGCGGCGAGATCCGTCAGGCAATCCTCGAAAGCTCCGCCGCCGTCGGCGGGCACGTTGCCCCCAACTTGGGCGTCGTTGAGCTTACGGTTGCGCTTCATCGCGTGTTTAACTCCCCCATCGACAAGATTGTCTTTGACGTTTCGCACCAGACCTACGCCCACAAGGCGCTGACTGGGCGCGCGTATACCTATATCGATCCGGAGCGTTATGGTGAGGCTTCTGGCTTTGCCAATCCCGACGAGTCCGAGCATGACCTGTTTGCCATGGGCCATACCTCGACCTCGGTGAGCTTGGGCTGCGGCCTTGCCCACGCGCGCGACCTGGCGGGTGACACGTATAACGTCATTACTGTTATTGGCGACGGCTCGCTTTCGGGTGGCCTGGCGTTTGAGGGCTTCAACAATGCCGCCGAACTCGATAGCAACCTGATCATCATCGTCAACGATAACGACCAGTCCATTGCCGAGAACCATGGCGGCCTGTATCGCAATCTGGCCGAGCTGCGCGCCAGCAACGGCACCTGTGAGCGCAACGTTTTCCGCGCGATGGGACTCGACTACCGCTATCTGGACGCCGGCAACGATGTGTTAGCCCTCGTCGACGCGCTGCAGGAACTGCGCGATATCGATCACCCCATCGTGCTGCACGTCTCCACCGCCAAGGGCAAGGGCTTTGAACCAGCCCAGAACGACCCCGAGCGCTGGCACCACGTGGGCCCGTTTGACATGGCGACCGGGCGCAAGCTCTGCCCGGGCCATCCGAGCGAGCCCGCGCCGCGCACCTATGCCGACATTACGGGCGAGGCGCTCAGCGCCGCCATCGAGCGCGATCCGCAGGTCGTGGGTATCACGGCCGCCACGCCCTACATCATGGGCTTTACACCCGAGCTTCGCGCTGCCGCCGGCAAACAATTCGTCGATGTGGGCATTGCCGAGGAGCACGCCGTGACCTTTGCCACCGCGCTTGCGCGCTCGGACGCCAAGCCAGTCTTTGGTGTGTACGGCACGTTTTTGCAGCGCGCCTACGACGAGCTGTGGCACGACCTGTGCCTCAACGATGCCCCCGCAACCATCTTGGTGTTTGGCGCGTCGATCTTTGGCACCACATCTGAGACACACCTTTCGTTCTTTGATATTTCCATGCTGGGCGGACTTCCTAACATGCACTACTTGGCGCCGGTCTGCATGGAGGAATACCTGTCCATGCTGAGCTGGTCGCTCGACCACCGCGAGCATCCCGTGGCGATTCGTGTACCTGGTATTGGCCTGGTGAACCGTCCCGATCTGGCGCCCGCTGAAGACACCGACTACAGCGCCGTTCGCTACAACGTGGTGCGTCAGGGCCGCGACGTTGCCGTGCTCGCGCTCGGCGATTTCTTTGAGCTGGGCGAGCGTGTGGCAAACCGCTTGGCTGCCGAGTACGGTATTGAGGCCACGCTCGTCAACCCGCGCTTCGCAACCGAGCTCGACCGCGAGTTCCTCGACAGTCTTGCCGCCGAGCATCGCGTTGTCGTCACCCTCGAGGACGGCATCTTGGACGGCGGCTGGGGCGAGCGCGTGGCGTGTTACCTGGCCTGCACGCTCGTGCGCACGCGCACCTTCGGCATCGCCAAGGGCTTCCCCGACCGCTACGATCCCAACGAACTGCTCGCGCAGAACGGCATGACGGTCGAGAACATGGCCGCCGAAGCCGTGAGACTACTCAACGAGTAAGAAAACCTCCGCAAGGGAAGCATCCCTGCGGAGGTTTTTGTTTTCACAGCTCAATTATCTCAATCTGTAACATCTAGGGCCCGAATTCCCGTCTAACTGTTACAGATTGAGACAAAACAGCAAGTCATGGTCGGCGCGAAAAACGAATAACCGTTCATACGCGATCTCCTTACTTATATATGTGTCGCGCTGCCGCCATTATAGCGACCGCTGCGAGCGATCATGCCGTCTGCAAAACGCTATTTCAGCTGCAATAACTGACGTTTGCCCAGATAAAACCTGCCAAAATAAACCTGTCCCTTTTTGGTAGGTACAATAGCCCATAAGGTAAGTATGTTTCTGAGTTATTTCGTGTTGACCCATTTGAGCGCGATAGGGTATAACTCTACTCAACCGCTAGGGATTTTATTGAGAAAGGTGTTCTACCATGAGCAAGAACCTCTCCCAGCAGGTCGTTCTCGACCGTCGCGGCTTCGTTGCCGCCACTTTCGCAACCGTCGCCGGCCTTGGTCTTGCCGGCTGCTCCGACACCAGCGCCGAGGCCGACAAGGGTTCCGCCGCCGGCTCTTCCAAGAGCTCCGAGGATACCGAGGCTTCCACCACGCTCGACGCCAAGGCATTCGACAAGCTCGTCGACAACGGCCCCAAGGCCGATGACGACGCCATCGCCGCCAGCACCTGGGCGACGGCCGTCAAGGACGCCGGCGTCTTTAAGATCGGTGGCGTTCAGACCTCCACGCTCTTCTCCCTCCTCAACGAGAAAGACGGTCAGACCCGCGGCTTCGACGCCGGTATCGCACAGCTCCTGTCCAACTACATTCTGGGCGAGAACAAGGTCGAGATCACCCAGGTGACCTCGGACACGCGCGAGTCCGTCCTGCAGAACGGCCAGGTCGACGCCGTCTTTGCCACCTACACCATCACCGACGAGCGCAAGAAGCTCGTCTCCTTTGCCGGTCCCTACTACTACACCCAGCAGGCCATCCTGGTGCTCGCCGATAACGACGACATCAAGGGCGTCGACGACCTGGCCGACAAGAACGTCGCCGTCCAGTCCGGCTCCAACGGCCCCGCCATCCTGGAGGAGTTCGCCCCCAAGGCCAGCCAGCAGGAGTTCAAGACCGACGAGGAGGCCCGCCAGGCACTCCAGCAGGGTCGCGTTGATGCCTACGTCATCGATAACAACATGCAGCAGAGCGCCCTGGTTCGTGAGCCCGGCAAGTACAAGATCGCCGGCAAGCCCTTCGGCAGCAAGGAGCCTTACGGCATCGGCCTGCCGCTCGATTCCGACGGCGTCGCCTTCGTCAATGACTTCCTTAAGAAGATTGAGGACGACGGCACCTGGACCGAGCTGTGGCAGATCTGCATCGGCGACCGTACGGGCGACACCAACGTTCCCGAGCTGCCCGAGATCGGCGCCTAGGCAGCGAGCCTGGTAACGGCCGCAACGAAACCATATGGAAACGCATGATGCGCTTTATTGCGGTAAACTGTTTCCTCACTGAGTTGTCGGGGCTTCCGTACACACGGGAGCCCCTTTCCTTATCGGCGGGAGGTCCGCATGAGTCTCTCCGAACTCTGGTCGCTCTATGGCCAGAACTATATCGACGCGCTGCTAGCGACCTGGGGCATGACGCTTGAGTCGTTTGCCATCGCCATGGTACTGGCCGTCGCCGTCACCGTGATGCGTGTGTCGCCACTCAAGCCGCTGCGCGTCTTTGGCGACCTGTATGTCCAGGTCTTCCGTAACATCCCCGGCATCGCGTTGCTTATCATCGTCGTCTATGCGCTGCCGCCGCTCAAGGTCGTCCTGCCGTACCGCACCTGCGTTATCGTCGCCACGGTCCTGTTGGGCTCGGCCTTTGGTTCCGAGAACTTTATGAGCGGTATCAACACCGTCGGCGTCGGCCAGGTGGAAGCCGCCCGCTCGCTCGGCATGAGCTTCAGCCGCATCCTCTCCAAGATCGTGATTCCGCAGGCGCTGCGCTCGAGCGTGCTGCCCATGACCAACCTCTTTATCGCCGTCATGCTCACCACTGCGCTCGGCAGCCAGGTGCCGCTTAAGCCGCAAGAGCTCACCGGCGTGGTGAGCTATATCAACACGCGCTCGCTCGGCGGCGTCGCCGCGTTCTTTATCTCGGCGCTCGGCTACCTGGGCACGGCCTTTGTGGTGAGCCACATTGGCAACTACATCGATAAGAAGGTGAGGATCCTCCGATGAGCAAGCACCCCACCTCCGCGCTTACCATGCGCGATGCGCTCTACGAGGCTCCCGGCCCCAAGATGCGCACCAAGATTCGCATCGGCACTGCCATCTCGCTTGTTGCCGTCGCCGCGCTCGTCGTCCTCGTGTTGCAGCGCTTTTATGTGACCGGTCAGCTTTCGGTCCACTATTGGTATTTCTTTACGCACCTCACTACCTGGAAGTTCTTGCTTGCCGGCTTTGAGGGCACCGTTAAAGTCGCACTCACCGCTGGCGCCATCGCGCTGGTGCTGGGCTTAGCCCTTATGCTCGGCCGCACGAGCGACATTAAGCCGTTGCAGCTGGCCTGCCGTGTGCTCACCGATTTCTTCCGCGGCGTACCGAGCCTGTTGTTCATCTACTTCTTCTTTTTGGTGCTGCCCCAGTACAAGATCGCGCTGCCGTCGTTTTGGATGCTCACGCTGCCTGTCGCGCTCGCTGCAGCCGGCGTGCTGGCCGAGATTTTCCGCGCCGGCGTCAATGCCGTGCCGCGCGGCCAGGTCGAGGCAGCCCAGGCGCTCGGTCTCTCCAAGGCTAAAATCACCTTTAAAATCGTGCTGCCGCAGGCTATTCGATTTATCATTCCGTCGTTGATTTCGCAGCTCGTGGTCGTAGTCAAAGACACCACCGTCGCCTACGTGGTGAGCTACCCCGACCTCATGCAAAACGCCCGCGTGCTCATTACCAACTACGATGCCCTCGTGTCGGTCTACCTGGTTATCGCGGTCATCTATATCCTCATCAACGTCGCGATCAACAAGGCCGCTGTCTACGTTTCGCACAAGACCGGCGCGACCATCATCCGCTAACGCTTTACCATTTCGAGTCATAAGGAGCCGAGCACCATGGCACAGAGCACTTCTACTTCTGGCAACCAGCCGCTTATCGAGCTCAAGCACGTCGATAAGCACTATGGCGACCTGCACGTTCTCAACGACATCAACCTGTCGGTCGACCGCGGCGAGGTCGTTGTTGTGATTGGCCCCTCGGGTTCGGGCAAATCGACCATGTGCCGCACCATCAACCGCCTGGAAACCATCGACTCGGGCGAGATCCTCATCGAGGGCCAACCCTTGCCGCAGGAAGGCAAGGACCTTGCCCGCATGCGTGCCGAGCTGGGCATGGTGTTTCAGCAGTTCAACCTGTTCGCACATATGACCGTACTGCAGAACGTCATGCTGGGACCGGTCGATGTGCTGGGCGTCTCCAAGGACGAGGCCCGCGAGCGTGCCATGGACCTGCTGGGCCGCGTGGGCGTGGCCGAGCAGGCCGATAAGGTGCCCGCACAGCTCTCGGGCGGCCAGCAGCAGCGCGTAGCCATCGCCCGTTCACTTGCTATGCAACCCAAGGCCATGCTTTTTGACGAGCCCACGAGCGCCCTTGACCCCGAGATGATCAACGAGGTGCTCGAGGTCATGGTCCGTCTGGCGCAGCGGGGCATGACGATGATCGTCATCACCCACGAGATGAACTTTGCCCGCCGCGTGGCCGACCGCGTCGTCTTTATGGCCGACGGCCAGATCGTGGAGACCGGCACGCCCGACGAGTTCTTCGACCACCCCCAGACCAAGCGCGCCCAGGACTTCCTCAACTCCATCAAGGGCCACTAGCTCAATTGCCACGCGGGCAAATTCATCACCAGCGTTTGTCCCGCGCCACCCCTATGCCATGTCCACCCGGATTCGAAAGCCGCACCCATGATCGGAACACGTACTTCCTCGTCCTATACCCCGCACGTCGACGTTACCCCCGCCGACCGTCCGCTCATCCTCGTCGCGCCGCGTTGGGAAGAGGCAAAACCGTTTTTGAGCGAGACCCTCTCCCCCAACGAGGAAATCGCAAGTGTCTTTGTCGATGCCATCCTTGCCGCCGGTGGCCTGCCGCTGCAGATGTCTATTACCGAAGACGTCGATGTTATCCGTCATTACGTGGAAATCGCTGACGGTATCGCTATTCCCGGCGGCCCGGACGTCAACCCCAAACGCTGGGGCGACGAGCGTCCTTACGACCCCACGCTGTGCTGCGAGATTCGCGACCGTTTTGAGTTTAAGCTGGTTAACGAGGTGCTTCGCGCCAAGAAGCCGCTCTTTACCACCTGCCGAGGCACGCAGCTGCTCAATGTCGCCACCGGCGGCACCCTGTGCATGGACGTGCCGAGCCTGGGTGCGCGCGAGGGCCGCACGCAGTGGCGCCATACCCACGTGCTCAACGATCCCGTGCACCCCGTCGAGGTCGTGCCGGGCTCGCTGCTGGAGCGCGCGGTTGGCGGGCACAGGCTGATCCAGACCAACTCGGCACATCACTGCTGCGTCGACCGTCTGGGTAAAAGCACGCGCTTGGTCGCCAAGGCAACCGACGGCGTTCCCGAGTGCATCGAGGTCGAGGGGCAACCCTTCTGCCTAGGCGTGCAATGGCACCCTGAGTACACGTGGAAGACGCTCGAGACCGACTTTAACCTGTGGAAGTCGTTTGTCGAGGCGGCGGCCAAGGTACTCCGAAAGACCCGCAACGTCCGCTTCGTGATGGCCGGCAGCGGCGACATGCTCAACCACGTCATCCGC
>URDZ01000027.1:0-19542 GCA_900546725.1 uncultured Collinsella sp.
CGTGAGCGGCGGCGTGACCTCGGGCCCCGGCGGCATGATGCAAGCCGGTTCCGGCGCGCTGTAGGGATTGAATATAACCTTGCATGATAGGGGGCGTTTCCGATGGAGGTGCGCCCCTTTTCTTGTAGAGAAGAGTTTCCGGTAACGATAAAATAATTGAAAGAGTTCTGCTGGATGGCAAAAGGAGTTACTATGGCGAATAGCGCTCAAAGAATTGAGATGTCGTTCGATAACATGAGAAAAATCGGAATGGTTCTTTGTGCCGTGCTGGTACTTATAGCCATCGCTACCATCGCCGTCTTTGGTTCGGCATTTGTTGTTGCATGCCAAAGTATTTTGAACGGCGCAGTGGTAATCGAGGGGGTCGTTGAGCTTGGTAAGGGCGGCAGCATCGCGCTCCCAAACTTGGCGCTATGGGCGGTTTTGCTCCTTGCAGGGGAGTTCACATTGTTAAGCATCAGCTTCGATGTCGCCCGTCGTCAATCGCCTTTTACTATTCGACATGCACGGATGATTACCGTTATTGCTTGCCTATTTGCAATCAATGCCGTGATGGGCTCTCTACAGATTGGCAGCGATTTAAAAATAATGATGGGTAATTGTATGTTGAGCTGTCGTATGAATTCCGCTCTCCTTCAGATTGGTGACTCAGGCATCACTTTGGATGTGGGATCCATCATTGCAATGATGGTTGCTTTCGCTTTGTCGATCTTCTGGCGCTATGGGGCGCTTTTGCAGTCCCAGTCCGATGATTTGGTCTAGGTGATTGACCATGGATTATCTCATTATTGAGGTTGAGACACTTTTGCTCAAGACCGGGAAAACAAATGCCGATCTAATAAGAGCGACTGGGCATACGCCAGCTAACATTTCTAAAATCCGTAATGCAAAAATTAAGGCCATACGCTTGAAGACATTGCTCGATATCTGTGTTGAGTTGGATTGTCAGCCGGGAGATTTGATCCGTCGCGTGAGTGAAATAGAACTTGAGGAACTTACCATCGCGCGCGCGCGGAATAAGATTTTGCAAAGACGCAATCCCGACCCCTCCGAGATATTGCCCACAGAGGTTTACGTGGTAGATCTTTCTAAGGAATAACAAAACAGAATAAGAAGACAAGAAGACAAACACGTATGCACGCAAGGCTCCTACCGCAAACGATCGGTAGGAGCCTTAATTTATTTGAAAATAGTTCTTGAAATCATAAGGTTATCGATATACGATAACGGAGTATTAAAACAGACGATAAATCGAAAGGAGGTAATTATGAACTGGGTAATCGATCCGTGTAGCAACGTGCAGGGTGGCGGTGGTGGCTGCCGCAATTACCACCCGTGTTCGCGCTGTAGCTGTTTTGGCGTATATGTTCATTTCTAGCAACGCGAACGCTAATGCTGGTTAAGACAGTAGAGGGTAAGCAGCGTGGTCGATAACTGCCATCCGTCGGCCGCGCTGCCTTTTTAATGAGGTTCATGAGACATGGGTAATGCGATTTCAATCAAGGATCTATCAAAGCGCTACGGCAAAAACTGGGCGTTGTCTGATGTTTCATTTGATATAGATGAGGGCGAAGTGTGCGCTCTCGTTGGGGAGAACGGCGCGGGGAAGAGTACGTTGATTGATATTCTTCTTGGCTTGTTTAAAGCAACGAAAGGCTCAATCAGTTTTTTCGGCGAGTCTGGGAGAACAGGTCTGGCAAGAGCACGCAGAAATATCGGATTCGTCCCCGACGGCTGTGGGGCATTCTTGAACTTAACCGGTCGAGAAAACTTGATCTCACGCTGTATCGAGTGGGGGCTGCCGAAAAGTGAAGTTAATCGAGTGCTCGCTGCCGTTGGCCTAGAAAATGCGGCGGATGCATCGGTAAAACAATACTCGCTCGGCATGAAGCGTCGTCTGGATATCGGAACGGCTCTTCTGGGCAACCCGCAACTACTCATCATGGATGAACCCATAAACGGGCTCGATCCAGTGGGTGTGATTGAGGTGCGTGATCTCCTGCTGTCGTTGAAGGACAAACGGGATAAAACGGTGCTCATTTCAAGCCATAACCTAGATGAATTGGAGAAAGTTGCGACATCTTTTGCTTTTCTCCATCAAGGCAGACTTCTCGTTAAGGAAGAAAACTCCTACAAAGACAGAAGTCTGGAAAAGCGGTTTTTGGATTTGATCGGGGAGGCAGATAATGCAACTTCTGCGACTGATTAGATGCGAAGCCCGTCGGTTGCTCAGAAATCCAGCCTTTTTCGTGTTGTTGATCTGGGGAGTTTGGATTGTTAAAGATGTCTGTAATCCAAATATGTATGGGACTTATGGAACATCTGATTTAGGGGGAGTCGGCAAACAGATTGGTTTCTTTGCAAACATCCTCGACAAGACTGACCCGGCTGGTTCGGCGGTTCGGACGGCACTATTCATGACCTACGAGTGGTTTTTCGTTCTAGTCGGATGCATTGTTATTTCCTGCGCCATGGATTATCAAAGCAGGTCTTCTGAAGTGACGTATGCGAAAGGGACGGGTGTAGCAAAGGCCGTTGTCGCAAAGTGGCTTGTTCTGACGATTGCAACTTCAGCAGCGTTCAACCTGTTTTCGGGATTCGCTCTCTTCAAATCTCCGCTTGGCTGCTATGTGGATGGGCGGGTGTTTCTTGATAGATACCTACCCGTGTTGCTTTTGATTGATGCTATTTTTGCTGCATTAGTAGCTCAGTCGATGGCAGTTTTCTATTTACTTAGAAATGCACCGCTTAGCATTATGTTGGTGTTGGTCGGGACGCTGCTCGCCTCCGATGAATATACGCTGGTGGTCTTTTCCAATCACGCATCGACGCTAATTCCCTGGTGGCTCTCAGTCGGACCATACTTACGCCATCTTGGAAATCTGTGCTTTCAAGGCCTAGCCATTAATCAGATCATTCTTTTCTCTGTTATTTGCACCGTTGTTTCGTTGCAGCTCGGGGTCATGGGAATCAAAGCGAGGAGGGGGTAGAAATGCGCTGCGAAGATATGATTAAGGCTGAAGCCTATCGAGTTATGAAGAGCAAAGCGCCTCTTCTGCTGATTGCGGCAGGTTTCGTGCTCGCATTGCTTTATTCTGCGTCTTATGAACCATGGAGAGCCTACGGAACGAGCGATTGGCTTGGCGACGGTGTTATGGGCTTCTTTCCAAACCCACAATATGGTTTTGGGGGAATTCCGGGAGACCTCGTTAAAGATGGAGCTCGCTACCTTTCCGCTGTGGCACCGCTTGCCCATTCTCTGTTCTTTCCTATTGTTGCTGTTCTCGTCATCGGCTATGCGTTTCGAACTCCGATAACGGGATCTCAATGGCTTGTTTCCTATGCAAGGGGAATGAAAACAGTACAGTTGTTGGTTGCAAGGACTCTTGTCTCGATTGTCACGCTTGTCGGTGGTTTTGTTCTCTATTCGATACTCGTTGGTGCGGTCCAAAGCGCGAGTGGCATAGGAATGACGATGGATATGATCGGAGAGTTTCTTCTTCGGCTGTCTCTTGCTGCCTTGATTTGCACAACGTTATGCCTGCTGCTCGTCCTGGCCATCTCGCTCTTTGGAAATGGCGCGTTTGTTCTATCGTTCATCATCC
Organism: uncultured Collinsella sp.; assembly: GCA_900546725.1. GTDB lineage: Bacteria > Actinomycetota > Coriobacteriia > Coriobacteriales > Coriobacteriaceae > Collinsella. Next base: position 3,606 of record URDZ01000027.1, read on the forward strand.
TGCTGCTTTATTTGGGGTACGGGAATCCAAATATGCCACTGCACTTGACATGGCTGGCGACCCTTGCGTCCCCGCGACCAATTCAATTCATCGTGCCGGGGACGTTGCTATTTGTAGCGCTGGCAACAGTCGTTCCCATTGTCATCCTCGGACTTTGTTGGGCTATCAAGGGTGCTATCAGAAAACGGAGCATATAAATGAAAGAGTCTGAATTTAACGTTATTGAAGAGAATGATGTGAACGGTATCACTATCTACAATACCCAGTCTGGTGGCGTTCTCGACCTTGACGCTGCGCACACGAATGAGCTGAATTTATATCGCAAGGGTGCTGCCGCCTTGGATGGTGATTTCGAAGAGGCCCTTAAGATGGGTGGCATGTTGGTAGATGACGATGTTGACGAGCGGCGAATGTTGATGCTTGAGAGTTTGTCGGCAAGGTTTGCAAATGACTATTTAGGACTGACGATTGCTCCAACGCTGGCATGCAATTTTAGGTGTCCCTATTGCTATGAAAAGGGCTGCTCGCACCCCACTATGTCAGAAGAGACAATGACGGATATCGCAGAATTCGTGCGTTCCGGCTATCCCGGGATCAACGATCTTCACGTTGACTGGTATGGAGGCGAACCCCTACTCTGTGTGGACATGATCGAGCGACTGACAAAAGAACTGAGAGGGGCGATTAGGCCAGGCGCTACTTATTCTGCCGGAATGGTAACGAACGGATATCTCCTGACGCGAGAAATTGCTCAGAAGCTTGCTGATTGTCAGGTCGGTTCGGTTCAAATCACTATCGATGGCTCAAAGAGGGATCATGATTCGCGGAGGGTCCCGGCCGACGGTCGTCCGACATATGATGCCATTATCGACAATATAATCTCATGTGCCGATGTTCTTCAGATTACCATTCGCGTGAATGTCGATGAGTCCAATAGCAAAGAGGTCGATGCGTTGATTGACGAGCTTGACGCTAAAGGGCTTCGCGGTAAAGTCGCGATTTATCTTGCTGCGGTCGACAATGTTAACGATACTTGCGCAAATGACATTCATTGTTTTTCTCAGCGTGGGTTCTCTCAAGTTGAAACGTTCTTTATGGATAAAGCTAGCGAGCGCGGATTCAACGTTATTCCGTTTACGCCGTATGAACCAGGTGTCTGCTGTGCGGTTTCCCTTAATTCGTTTGTCATCGATCCGCTTGGTAGACTTTTTAAATGTTGGGATGAGGTTGGCAAGGGCGAGTGCGCCGTTGGAAATGTTCGAGAAGGTGTGAAAGCTAATTCGAACTATTTGAAATGGATGGAGTATTTACCAAACGACCCGGTATGTGGCGAGTGTGTAATGTTTCCGGCTTGTATGGGCGGATGTCCCCACGCCGCGATGGAGGGTCAGAGAAAATGCGCGAGCGTTAAATTCAATGCAAGGCAGAGAATGCGGTTGGCTTGTAATTATCAGTATTCGCATGAGGCAAATCACGATGTTTAGATTTTGGAAGATATATCTCCTCCATAAGCCAAGGCTTTATGTCTATCTGCTTCTCGATGTCTTGTCTCAACTGTGCAGCCTTGCTGAACCATATTTGTTGGGACTGACTGTAAATGTGCTGGCGGCAAAAAATGTCCTCGGAATTAGTTTGCGGACGCTAGTCTTATGTATTTTCGCGATTGGCGTGGTCGCCATTGTGGGGTCGGTGTTGGCCTATTGGACTTCCCTAATCTATGTCGACCTTCAAGCGCATGCGGGATATCAACTTAACGCTGACACACTTGAACACGTCAAGCGTTTGCCCCGGAAGTTTTTCATCGGATTTGATGCGGGCTATTATAATCAGCAAATCAATCACGATTCAAACGATCTCATAATATTCGGAATAACATCGGCGTCAAATATCATTGGCGGTGTTGCAACGATTGTTTGTTCCTTGATTATGTTGATGAATATAAACATTGCGATGGCGATTGCCTGTCTAGCCTGCATCGTTACGGGGGCAGTAGTTTATCGATTGTTTAGCGGGCTGCTGTTCAATCGAGGCTTTGAGTTTCAAGAAAAGACCGCTGCTTTCTATGGGACTCTCCAGAGCCAGCTGGAGAGCGTCTCCTTTCTTCGTCGCCATTCATTATTCGATTTCTATTCCTTGAGGCTGCAGAAGGCTTTCGATGGTCTTTATCCAGCTATATTGGCTAACCAAAAAGCCGGATCACGGTTCGAACTTGCGAATCAGTTGATTTTTTCCTTTGCGCAGTTCTGTTTGCTCGCGATTGGAGGCTGTGAGATTGTCGCAGGCAAAATGCCGGTTGGTTTTCTGCTGACGGCATTGAGCTATTATTCGAGCGCCAATTCTGCTCTGGTGAACTTGCTTTCTTGGGGCAAAAGCTACCAGGCGAGCAAGGTGAGCGCCCAACGCCTTAAGCGCCTTTGGGCAATGGATGAAGAGGTGAACGGTTCTGTCCGCATTGGCTCTCCTGTTTCACTTGTGTGCAAGGGCCTGTCGATTTGTCGCCCTGATACCGATCGAATCATAGATTATCCAGAGCTCATCTCGCTTAATCGAGGGGTCTTATACGGCGTGTCGGGCGCAAACGGAAGCGGGAAAAGCACGCTTCTCGATGGCATAGCTGGTCTATATCCCGATGATTGCGTTGGGACTATTGCTTATGACGAGGTTGATTTGAGTCAGATTGATTCTATAAATCTACGCTCGTATGTCGTTGGTATTGCCGAGCAAGAACCTGATATCGTTAACGGAACACTCAGAGAGAATCTGACGCTACTCGCGGGCGATAATTGTCCAATTTTTGAAGTCGGGCGACTTGTAGACCAGTTTGGTCTGACCAAACTGGTCTCAACACTTCCCAATGGTCTTGATGGGGTGCTGGACGAGCAAAACCATAATATATCGGGTGGTGAGAAGCAGAAGATTGCGATTATTCGTGTTTTGCTTAAGGACTCACCCGTCATGTTATTCGATGAACCGACGTCGGCTCTTGACGGAGCGAGTAGGTCAGCGTTCATTGATATTCTGCAACAGAAGAAAGAGGATCATATAGTGGTTGTTGTCTCGCATGATCCCGAGTTGCTTGAGGCTTGCGACGAAGTGATTGAGCTGTAGACGCCGGAAGGTTAGCCCATTTGAGTCTTAATTTCTGCCATGGTGGAAAGCTGTTCGAGGTTGGTGCTTACCGGAAAATGTAAGCCACTACACCTCCCGGTAAGGCATTGCTGCGCTCTTATGGATGCTATACTAAGTCCAGGATGATGTATAGCAACCTGAAGGATGAGGCATGGAAGCCGAATTGCTCGATAAAAAATCTATTCAGATGAACGTGCGCATAGATCGCCAGCTCAAAGAAGCCGGAGATGCCGTTCTGGCGCATATCGGCATGACGCCGTCAAAAGCCGTTCGGACACTTTGGGAGTATCTGGTCGTTAACGGACGCATGCCCTCGAAGGGAGACGCGGCGGCTCCGGTTTCTGACGGAGTGGAGCCCCGGCGCATGGAATCAAGGGCCGCGCAAGGCAGCCATATCGTTCGCGATTCGTGCCTCAAATACGGCATCCCCATCCCTGAGTTCTCGGGAGACTATGACGACCTCTATGAGGAGGCCATGGCGGAGCGCTATCCCGAGTGGGTGGAACTATGAGCACAGAAGGCGTCCTCAAGCTGTTAATCGATACCAACGTATGGATGGATTACTTTTCTGGCAGGTCCGACCGTACGGCAAATGTCGTCCATCTGATCGAGATTGCCGACGCCTCGGAGCGGATTGCCCTGTTTGCCTCGTCGCTTTCGGTCAAAGACGTTTCATATCTTGTCTCGGCGGCAATCAAGCAGGAGTGCCGAAGAAAGACTGGCTCACTGAGTGATAACGCCATTGCGGCGGCAGATGAAACGGCCTGGGCATGCGTTCGACAGATGCGCGAGCTAGCCCTCATCACCCCGGTCGGTGCAGACGAGGTCTTCGACTCCTTTGTGTTCAAGTATCATCACAACGACTTTGAGGACGACCTGATGCTGGGCGTCGCCAATCGCATCGATGCCGATTACGTCGTGACGGAGGACAAGAATCTCATTAAACATACCAATGGCGTATGCATAAACGTTGATCAAGCGTTGAGGTTGGTTGAAGGGTCCAACGTCCCTTCGGCGAGGCCCGTCTAACCTGCTTTATCTTAATAAAGTGGCGTTTCCCCGCCGTTAGCCGATGATGCAAGGGCGCTCGGCGTTTTCGACTGGTTTATGCACGCAAAGTCTGGGAATATACAAGTCGCATGTCTTACTGTCTAACCAGTTGCGCCAAGGAGGCACCATGGATTACAAGATCACCGGCTACGAGCCCGCCCAACTGTTCCATTTCTTTGAGGAGGTCAGCGCGATCCCCCGTGGGTCTCGCAACGAGAAGGGCATCAGCGATTTCCTGGTTGCGTTTGCCAAGGAGCGCGGCCTCGATGTGTACCAGGACGAGGTCTACAACGTCATCATTCGCAAGCCCGCTTCTGCCGGCGCCGAGAATGCCCCGACCGTGATGCTGCAGGGCCACATCGATATGGTGTGCGACAAGTTGGGCTCCGTTGAGCACGACTTTACGACCGACGGTATCGACCTGGTCGTCAAGGACGGCGTCCTCACCGCTAACGGCACCACCCTGGGCGCCGACAACGGTATCGCCGTCGCTCTGATGCTCACTGTTCTCGATGACGATTCGATCGTTCACCCCGCCCTCGAGTGCGTATTCACCACCGACGAGGAGACTGGCCTGGTCGGCGCCGAGACGCTCGACAAGTCCCAGATTAGCGCCCGCACCATGATCAACCTCGACTCCGAGGAAGAGGGCGTTGCCACCGTCAGCTGCGCCGGCGGCGTCGTCGTTACCTACACCTGCCCGATCGCGCGCGAGCGCAAGACCGGCAGCGCTCTCACGCTCGACATCTCCGGCCTGCTGGGTGGTCACTCCGGCTCCGATATCAACCTGGAGCGCGGCAACGGCAACCTCATCATGGCCCGTATCATCGACCGCCTGATGGTCGCCGGCGAGCCCGCCATCGTCAGCTTTAACGGCGGCACCAAGGACAACGCCATCAACCGTGAGTGCAAGGCCGAGCTGGTTTACGCCGACCACGCTGCCGCCGAGGCCGCGGCCCAGATCGCAAAGGGCATCATCGCCGACGTTACTGCCGAGCTCGAGGTCTTCGACCCCGGCTTTACCTGCACCGTCGAGATTGCCGACGACGCCGAGGTCGAGGCCATGGACCAGAAGTCCGCGCTCGCCCTCATCCGCGCCCTGCGTCTTGCCCCTAACGGCGTGATTCGCCGCAACGTCGCTACCGACGGCTCCGTCGAGGTTTCCTCCAACATCGGTGTGGTTGCCACTTCTGACGACCAGGTCAAGATCATGCTGTCCCCGCGCTCTTCGATCACCTCGCTGCAGAACGAGTTCAAGGATCGCCTGCAGACGCTGGCCGATGTCCTGGGCTTCGACGCCAAGTTCGAGTTCGAGTATCCCGGCTGGAGCTATGCCGAGCATTCGCCGGTCCGCGACGTCTTTGTCGAGAGCTATCGCGAGCTCTTTGGCTCCGAGCTGCGCATCGAGTCCATTCACGCCGGCCTTGAGTGCGGCCTGTTTGCCGAGGCCCTGCACGGCCTGGACGCCATCGCCGTGGGCCCGACGCTCTCCGATGTCCACACCCCGGACGAGAGCATGGAGCTCGCTTCTGCCGAGCGCTTCTACGAGCTGCTCATCGACGTTCTCAAGCGCCTCGCTGCGTAAAGGTCGCGCTAGCGGCAGTCCGAGCCACGTGCTAGCGGATTGTAAATGACATTACGAGAGGGGGGCATCCAAGCTTTTGCGACGGGTGCCCCCTCTCTCTTCTTTTGGAAAATGGGATATTACGGCCACCTAGTCCATTTCTGCCCTGATGAGCTCGAGGGTACGCTGACAGTTTTCGCGGACGGGGCCGAGCATATGCTCGCGCAGGTCCGCCATGCCGGGCAGGTCGGCGTATTCGTCCATGACCTCTTCCATGCAAATGGGCACCTCGTAGGCGAGGTCTATCATGGTCGCAAAGCAAAACTTCTCGGATAGCCCGGCATCGGTGAGCGTCGCCTCCAGCGCGGGGTCGCCCATACCGTGGTATCGGCGGATAGCACCTGGACCGATGCTCCCCACACGATTTTCGCCGCCAACGCTCATGGCAAGGCGCGCCCGGCGGCGCATGCGCTCGTACGCCAAACCCGACGCGACATCGTACATTCGAGCCATCATGGCTGCGCCGTCGTTTCCAAGGAGCAGGGAATAGTTTTTCGCGTGCGCATCCGGTGCGCCGATAACGGCGTTGAAGAACAGTATCTGCGTAAACAGATACAGGTTAAGTTGATGGTGGCTCGTATTTACGAGGAGCTCTTGAATATCGCGGGTGGTCGGGCCGCCGTCTGCCGTGTACTTTTGGGCGGGCATCACCCCAAGTGCCTGACAGAGGTCTTCTTGATGTAGGCGCCTGATCGTTCCGTCTTCGACTTTCACACGGTCATAGCGCTCAACAATGAGGGCAGGTTCGTCCTCAAACATACGATATTCGACGTTTGCCGTTGCGATGCCGGCGCGCTGGGCGCTTTTCATGCAGACAAACTCATTGAGAGCCTCGAGTTTAAATCCGATAACGCCATTTTTGAAAATATGCGTCGTGGGCGAGGAGCCCATGCATTCGCACCAGCGGCCGTTTATGAACGCGAGCGCGAACTTGCCCTGGTTGCCTCCAAGTGACCAACTTTCATCTAGACCCATCCACGATGCATCGCGGTCATCTCTGATCGACTTGAGACGAAGAGCAATTTCGTGGCCGTCTATAGGGCGGTATTCGCCAGCGCGATGCAGGACGGCGTCGGCATCTTCTTCGGCACAAAACTGCACTCCGCCCGGACAGTCGAGTCCGATATGGCTGAGCAACGCAACGGGATTGTTGGGCCTAACGTCGAATTCGGCGGCAATCGCTTTTCGTTGGTCCTCGCTGTCGGGTAGAAGGCCAAACAGGTACGGATTCATGACCTGTTGTCCGTATGTGCGATTCGATACGGGTATGTTGGTCGATAGGGCTGGCCCGTCATAGTCATGATCGTAGGTAAAGCTGATAAGACCGTTCTCATCTTGCGTGAGCGTTCCAGCAGGCACGCCGCAAATAATGGTCCGAAGTGATGTTCTGGCCATTGGCTATTTCCCTTCGGGCATGGTTTGGCTAGATGCGTTTGCGGCAATCGAGACTCCGAGATTGGACATGGCGAAATCGGCGAAGACCTCGTCGTAGAGTGCGGATGTAAAGGGGGTATCTGGAAGAGCCGGAATGGCGGTACTACGACGGTTGCGATGATGAGGACGTTGAGTGTGATGGCGCCTGGGGATGCTGCGAGGCAGCGGATTGGTATGCGGGGCGTCGACTGGTCGCTCGTTTTTCGCTTCGTCGATATCCCCTTGAGCAACGAGCGCCAGCCCGAGAGCATTGAAAACCGCCAGCAGCTTGTCGAGTCGAATGCCGGTGGCGTCTCCTAGCTCGAGCGATGCGAGCAGGCGCTCCGAAACACCGGCTTTTTTAGCGAGGGCGGCACGGGTGATTCCCTGCGCCTCGCGCACGTAGATTCCGGCTTGGCGCGGTGTTGTGATGGGAAGAGTATCCATGGCGATATCCTAACATGCAGACTTTTGCATAGTAGTATGACATGCAAAAGTCTGCACGAAAAGGCCTCATGCAAAACTCTGCATGAGGCCAGGCCCAGCCGCTTGGTTTTGAAGGATGTTTTACAGCACCAAGATCCCCAGGTGCTCCAGCAAGATTTTGAGGCCGATGAGGATGAGCACGACGCCACCCACGATGGTGGCGGGTTTTTCGTAGCGCGCGCCAAAGGTGTGGCCGATCGCTACGCCGGCGACGGAGAAGATAAACGTTGTGATGCCAATGAGCGATACGGCGGGAACGATGTCGACCGAAAGCGCGGCGAACGAGATGCCCACGGCCAGGGCGTCGATTGAGGTGGCGATGGCGAGGATCAGGTACTCGCCCAGGTCAATCTTTTCGGCATCCTTGCCGTCGCCTTCATCCTCGTCCTCGGTAAAGGCCTCCCACAGCATTTTGCCGCCGATGAAGGCCAAAAGGATAAAGGCGATCCAATGGTCGATGGGTCCGATGAAGCCCATGAATTGACTGCCGAGCGCCCATCCGATTACGGGCATGCCGGCCTGAAAGCCGCCAAAGAACAGGCCGAGCACCACGGCGACTTTAAGGTTGATCTTTTTCATGCCGAGACCCTTGCAGATGGAAACGGCAAAGGCGTCCATCGAAAGGCCAACGGCGAGCAACACGAGCTCTGCGAGTCCCATAGTCTGGCTCCCTCTCTGCGGGCGGGCCCGCGTGTACCTCTTGGGGGAGAAACAAAAAAGACCCGTGGCGTACGCGTTGCGCGCACAGCCACGAGTCTCGTTCATTAAGGCAAGCCAGGCCGCATTGGCCAGTGTGTTGACTTGCCGCGCCACCGGAGGCGAACCCGATCACGCGACTACTCCCTCATTTATGCGAATCCCGATGCTACCACATAAGCAGCTCATTTGGATTGGGGCTCTCAGCTGTGTTCGCTCATTCTGTAAGCATCGGATTTTGCGGGCGTCACAGGGGCAAACCGTGAGAAACTTATTGGCGTTTATGGAGCGTATACGATGGGAGCGATGCCTTGGATAAGAACGAGCTGCAAAAGCGTATGGAACAGGCTATTCGCCTGACTGCCCCCGGCCAGCCGATCCGCACCGCCCTCGACATGATCATTGCCGGTCACCTGGGCGCCCTTATCTGCGTTGGCGACACCGAAAACGTGCTCGCTGCCGGTAACGACGGCTTCCCGCTCAACATTTCGTTTACCTCGAACCGTCTGTTCGAGCTCTCCAAGATGGACGGTGCCATCGTCATCGATGGCGACCTCACCCAGATCCTGCGCGCCAACTTCCACCTCAATCCCGATCCCTCGCTTGCCACGAGCGAGACGGGCATGCGTCACCGCACCGCCGCTCGCATGTCGGTGCTCACCGACGCCATCGTGATCTCGGTTTCGGCTCGTCGCGCCGTCGTCAACGTGTACGTCCACGGCAAGAGTTACGAGATCCAGCCCGTCACCACCATCATGAGCTCGGTCAACCAGCTCGTCGCCACGCTTCAGACCACCCGTCAGTCGCTCGACCGCTCCTTGCTGCGCCTGACGGCCCTTGAGCTCGACGACTACGTCACGCTCGCCGACATCACCGGCATCTTCTCGAGCTTCGAGATCATGCAGCAGGCAAAGACCGAGCTTAAGGATTGCATTGTCAAGCTGGGTAACCAGGGCAAGCTCGTGCAGATGCAGCTCGAGCAGCTCGCGGGCTCCAGCATGGATACCGAATACGACCTGATGATCCGCGACTACGCAAGCGATTCCTCTGAGGCCAACGCCGAGAAGATCCGCGCCGAGCTGAGCCGCATGACGCCTAAGGACCTGTCCGACCCACAGCATGTGGCGGCGGTTCTGGGTTACGACGACTTGGACGAGGACTCCGTCATGACACCGCTGGGCCTGCGCACGCTTTCGCGTGTGTCCGTCGTGCGCGACGGCGTGGCCGAGAAGATCGTCGACGAGTACGGCTCGTTGCAGGAGCTCATGGACGACATCAGCGAGGATCCGGAGCGCCTGGGCGACTTTGGCGTTAACAACCCTGCCATTCTTGCGGACTCCCTGTACCGCATGAAGGGCACCAAACAGGGGAACGCATAATGGCGCCCGTATGCGCCGTGGTCGTTGCCGGTGGCAGCGGCCAGCGCTTTGGTAACCCCGGCGGCAAGCAGCTCGTCAATGTAGCGGGCCGTCCGCTTATGAGCTGGTCCATCCGCGCGTTTGACCGTAGCGATAAGGTCGGCCACATCGTCGTGGTTTGCCCTGCCGAGCGTCGTGCCGAGATGCGCCGCCTGGCCATCGACCCGTTTGACTATGACACGCCCATCAGCTTTGCCGATGCCGGCGATACCCGCCAGGATTCCACCCGCGCCGGCGTGCACGCGGTTCCGGCGGGCTTTGAATACGTCGCCATTCACGATGGCGCTCGTCCGCTCATTACGACCGAGGCTATCGACCGTGCGATCGACGTACTTGTGGGCGACCGCGCCCTCGACGGTGTCGTGTGCGGTCAGCCCGCGATCGACACGCTCAAGATCGTCGATGGCGATAATATCGTCGAGACGCCGCCGCGTGAGCTCTATTGGGCCGCGCAGACGCCGCAGATCTTTAGTGTCGACGCCATGAAGCGCGCCCATGCCGCGGCGATTGCCGAGGGCTTTATCGGCACGGATGATTCGTCACTGGTCGAGCGCATGGGCGGACGCGTCCGTTGCGTTCAGAGCCCGCGCGACAACCTTAAGGTGACGGTGCCCGAGGACCTGCGTCCTGTAACCGCGATTCTGCTCGGTCGCATGGCCGAGGGAGAGGACCTTCCCCATGTTCAGTAACCTGCGCATTGGCCATGGCTACGACGTCCACCGTCTGGTGGAGGGGCGTCGATGTATCATCGGCGGTGTCGACATTCCCTACGAGCGCGGCCTGCTGGGCCACTCGGATGCCGATGTGCTCGCGCACGCCTTGGCCGACGCCATTCTGGGCGCCTGCCGCGGGGGAGACATCGGCAAGCTATTCCCCGACACCGATCCCGCCTATGAGGGCGCCGACTCGATGGTGCTGCTCGCTCGCGTGATGGACTATGCGCGCGAGCTGGGCTTCGAGTTTGTCGATGCCGATTGCACCATTGCCTGTCAGCAGCCTAAGATCACCCCGCACCGCGATGCCATGCGCGCCAACCTTGCCCATGCCCTGGGTGTTGACGTCGAAAACGTGGGCGTCGCCGCCACTACGACCGAAAAGCTCGGTTGGGAAGGCCAGGGCGAGGGAATCGGCGCCTGGGCCGTCTGCCTGCTACAGAAAACCGTTAAGGAGTAACGAATGCGTATCTACAACAGCGCTACCCATAAAAAGGAAGAGTTCCAGCCCATCGAGTCCGGCAAGGTCCGCATGTACGTGTGCGGCCCCACGGTCTACGACAACATCCACATCGGCAATGCCCGCACGTTCATCAGCTTTGATGTGATTCGTCGCTGGCTCATCGCGAGCGGCTACGAGGTCACGTTCGCCCAGAACCTCACCGATGTCGATGACAAGATTATCAAGCGCGCCAACGAGCAGGGCCGTACGGCCGCCGAGGTCGCGACGGAGTTCTCCGACAAGTTCATCGGCGTCATGCGCGCCGCCAACGTGCTCGATCCCGATGTGCGCCCCCGCGCCACCAAGGAGATCGGCCCCATGATCGCCATGATCAAGACGCTTATCGAGCAGGGCCACGCTTACGCAGCCGATAACGGCGATGTGTACTTTGCCGTGCGCAGCGATCCCAACTATGGTCAGGTCTCGGGTCGCAACATCGACGACCTTATGGTTGGCGCGCGCATCGAGGAGAACGAGGACAAGAACGACCCGCTCGACTTTGCTCTGTGGAAGGCCGCCAAGCCCGGCGAGCCCAGCTGGCCGAGCCCCTGGGGCGAGGGCCGTCCCGGTTGGCATACCGAGTGCGCCGCCATGGTGCACCGCTACCTGGGCACCCCGATCGACATTCACGGCGGTGGCTCCGACCTTGCCTTCCCGCATCACGAGAACGAGTGCGCCCAGGCCACCTGCGCCTGGCACCAGGGTTTCTCCAACACCTGGATGCACACGGGCATGCTGCTGGTTGACGGCGAGAAGATGTCCAAGTCGCTCGGCAACTTCTTTACGCTGGCCGAGGTCCTCGAGCAGCACTCCGCTGCCGCCCTGCGTTTGCTGATGCTGCAGACGAGCTATCGCTCGCCGCTCGACTTCTCCTGGGAGCGCCTGGAGGGTGCCGAGAATTCGCTCACGCGTATCGCCGGTACGGTCGAGAACCTGCGCTGGGCCGCGAACCATGCGACGGCCGATGCCAATGAGGCAGCATCCGAGGCGTTTGCCGCCAAGGCCGCCGAGACCCGTGCCACCTTTAAGGAGTGCATGGACGACGACTTTAACACCGCTGGTGCCATGGGTGCCGTCTTTGGCTTTGTGACCGAGTGCAACCAGTACCTGGAGCAGGCGGGCGATGCTGCCGACAAGGTCGCCGCGCTTGCCGCCGCCGACACGCTGGCCGAGCTGCTCGATACGTTTGGTGTTGAGCTTCCCGAGCCCAAGGTCGAGCTGCCGCTGGGTCTGCTGGGTGTTGCCGCCGGTCTGGTCGCCTATACGGGCGACGACGTGGACGAGGCTGCTGCCAAGATTCTCGAGGCCCGCGCCGAGGCCCGTGCCGCCAAGAACTGGGATCTGGCCGACGCCATCCGCGACCAACTCAAGGACCTGGGCCTCACCATTGAGGATACGGCCGCTGGCACCCGTATCAAGACTCTCTAATCCCCGCGGGTTTCCCAAGCGCCCGACCTTGCCGTTCAAACCGTCGCTCGCGTACTCAAGTACGCGTCGCTCTTCTTTCACGGTAATCTCGGGCACTTGGAAAACCCGTACCGACCGCCCGAATTAATATTCATGGGCGGTCGTTTATTTTGTTTCGTTTGATAGTTGTATTTAGGAGGTCGCTTTATGGCCGACAATCGCAAGCGTGCGCCTCGTGGCGGCAAGCAGGCTGCTTCTGGCTCGCGTCCGATTCGCCGCAATGACCGCGCTGCCGCTCCCAAGGGCCAGCGCGATCGCGCCCAGGCCGCACGTCCGCAGCGCGATCGCAACCGCGACGCTGTCCAGGCTCCCAAGGGCGAGTTTATCGAAGGTCGTCGTGCTGCCGCCGAGGCGCTACGCACTGGTTTTCCCATCAAGTGCGCGCTCATTGTCGAGGGTGGAGAGCGCGATGCCGCCTTGTCGCGCCTGGTCGACGACCTCAACGCCGCGGGCGTCCGCATTAAGTATGTGCCGCGTGCGCAGCTCGACGCACTGTCGAGCCATGGCGCTCATCAGGGCATCGCACTCGAGGTTGGCAACTTCCCCTATGCTGATGTCGCCGATATTCTCGACCGCGCAGGCGACGGTCCGGCGCTTGTCGTCGTGCTCGACCATGTGACCGACGACGGCAACTTTGGCGCCATTGTGCGCTCCGCCGAGGTCGTGGGCGCGGCCGGCGTCGTCATCGCCAACAAGCGTGCCGCCGGCGTGACCGTGGGCAGCTACAAGACCTCGGCCGGTGCTGTCATGCATCTGCCTATCGCGCAGGTTCCCAATATTGCCCGTGCACTCGATGACCTCAAGGCCGCTGGTTTTTGGGTGGGCGGCGCCTCCGAGCACGCCGAGGGCAGCTGCTGGGATGCTCCCTTCGAGGGCCGCGTGGCGCTCGTCATGGGCTCCGAGGGCGACGGCATCTCGCGCCTGGTGCTCGAGAAATGCGACTTTATGACCAAGCTTCCCCAGCGCGGCATGACCGAGAGCCTCAATGTTGCCCAGGCGACCACGGCGCTGTGCTTTGAGTGGCTGCGCCGCAACGTCGGCGAGCTCATGGGGGAGGAGTAGCGCATGTCCAAAAAGAACCGTGCCAAGTCCAAGGCCAAGCGCTTTGGCGAGGGCTCGGCCAAGCCGATTGTTTCGGCCGCGACCTACGGCGTGGGCGGCAATGCGTTTGCGCAGGCCATCGCCGACCCGGTCTCGACGGTGCACTCCAATAAGCCCGAGCTGCTGGTGGTCGACGGCTACAACGTGATCCACTGCACGCCGCGCTACGAAAAGCTCGTGTACGACCATTCAGACGATCCGTATTCCAGCGACGTTCACGATATGGCACGCACCGCCCTCATCAACGACGTCGCCGCCTTTGCCCAGGGCCGCTACGAGGCCGTGATCGTGTTCGACGGCGCGGGCAATATCTCCAACGAGCGCCCCAACCTGCCGGCCCGCGGCGTGCGCATCGAGTTTTCGCCGACGGGCGTTTCTGCCGATACCGTGGTGCAAAAGCTCTGCATCGAGGCGCGCGAGGAAGGCCGCGCGTGCTCCGTGGTATCGAGCGACGGCACGATCCAGGCCGTCGTCATGGGCAAGGGCGTCACGCGCATCTCGAGCCGTATGCTGGTGGACGAGATCAAACAGATCGACAACGACGTGCACGAGGCCGAGGAGGCCCCGCAGATCAAGATGACCCTGGGCAGCCGTCTAAGCCCCGAGGCCCTGGCCAAGCTCAAAGCTCTGCGCGGGAGGTAGGGGAGTTGGCGGGGCGATGCTGTCTCGCTAACTCCATTCAGCGATGTCGATCATTCTTTCGAGGCGCCATGTTAGCGCCTCTTTTAGATAAGGCAGTCTCGCTGTAAGAGCGTCGTTTTTGGATAGGATTTCGATTGCCTCGTCAACGAAACCCTCGAGTTTGTCGCCGTCAAACCAGCCCATGTCCTCGACGAGCAACATTTGTTTGGCGGGGCTTGAATGAAATTGTGCGCTGGTAAAACTGTGCTCTCCCGCCCTAAGCTCCTCTAGTGATATGTTGCACCAGAGTGATGAGCCCGAATCGAAGATAGGGGCAGGTCTGCAGGCTAGCGTGTTTACGTTTCGCACAAGGCCAAAGTTGCGCCAATGGCGATCATAGTTGGCAATGATGTCATCGCATACGATCATGCGGTCAAGGGCGTCTTTTATATCCGTCGCTCCAAGCTCCTCGCAGTTTGCTACATACCGTTCGTAATCGGTTAGTCGCTCGTCTGCATTTGCATGCTGGTTTACATAGAACGCAGGGACATACTCTTCTTCATCAGTTAAGAAGACATCGCATATGCTCAGGGCGGAAGTGCCCGTGCCCTCGAGCGAGTAAGGCACATAATCGCAAGCGTTTAGGATGCGACGGTGAAGTGCAGTCGCCACCAGCTCGTTATAAGGTTCCTGGTTTAGATGTGCACCTGCCTTGTGGAGGATTCGACGGTCATCCTCGCATGTCCAGTACTTTTGAAGATTGCCGTCCGAGGTGTTATCGGGCTTTGCGGCAGCTGCCTTGCCCTCTGGGGCGAAGGGCGCGATGCTGAGAGAGACGTCGTCAAAAGCATTATTGAAGAAATTGATATCTTCCCACGCGAGACCGGAGTCTTGGGGCCTAATCCAATACTGGTCGGATAAGGAGAGGCCAAGATTTCGCTGGACGAGTTCATCGGGAACATCGACTGCGGCTTCTGCAAGCAGGGAGGCTAGTCCAATGCGTGCGAGCGGGATACCGCGGCCGCGCCACCAGATGCGGAAGGAGTCGAGCGATATGGGGCTATTAGGGCCAAATACTCCAATAGGGGCGTGGGCGTAATCGACGTCGGCGCCGATGTGGGTGAAGTCTTTTCGCGATGTGCTGTAGACCAGTTGGGCTACTTCGTGCGTGCGGTTCATGAGGGTAAATGCGACTTCGCTTTTCCCATGCCCACGACGAGGTCGTCCCCCTCTTTTGGTTGCGGAGCGGAGTCGCGCGTCTACGCTGTCTTTGTCGATGAGCCACACGCCAGAAGCCTTGCGGGCGGTCAGCGCGCCGTTCTTAATGAGCTCCTGCACCCTGCGCGGGCTGATGCCGAGCAGCTCGGCTGCTTCCTTGGTAGTCAACATCGCGAAACCCTTCGCCAGAACGAATAGTTTTATATAGCCAATTGTAATTAAAACTATTCGTTCTGGCGAATGGTTTTAAGATTGAGGGCGCACTGACAGAAATGAACGGGCCTGGTACGCGCTGTTGCTGGATTTTGCATATTTATATAACGCCGTGCGGCCTGTTGCGCCCCGTCCGCAATTCCATTATTCTTAACAGGCTTCGCGCGAAAGCGCCAAGTGTGCCAGTGTGGCGCAACGGTAGCGCAACTGATTTGTAATCAGTGGGTTGCAGGTTCGATTCCTGTCACTGGCTCCATGAGAGTTTCGGGCTCTGTCTCTATATGGG
>URDZ01000028.1:0-19323 GCA_900546725.1 uncultured Collinsella sp.
CACGCAAAGGAAAGCACTTAATGTGCTTTCCGTCTTGCGCAGGACTGTAGAGCAGCAAACTTAAGCCGACGGCAGCCCGGGCCGGGAATCCGCTCCCGCGCACAGGAGGGGATTCCTTTCGCCAAAAGGGACAGGTTTATTTTGGTAGGTTATTCCTGCTTGAATTTGAAACATTTCGTTCGGTCAAAGCGTATCTATGGTGAGGGCCTCAGCAAGAATCATTAACGTCACCGGGAGGTGATTATGGAAGAACAGGCATTTAGACAGGCGGTCGAAGATCACCGGGATGTCGTGTTTCGAATCGCATTGACGTACCTGCGCGATCGTGCCGATGCCGACGATATTGCCCAAGATGTCTTTCTTAAGTTGCTTAAAAGCGATGGACACTTTGAAAGTTGGGAACATCTTCGTCGCTGGCTTATCCGGGTCACGATCAATGAATGCAAATCTCTCTTTCGAAAGCCATGGAGGCGTGTGGAGGATATTGAGAACCTGGCCGATTCGCTTTCGACGGCGCAGGAGGAGACCAAGGCGGTCCTGTCAGACGTTATGCGACTTCCGGAACGATTCCGCGTCCCCATCGTGCTCTATTACTATCTGGGCTTTTCGACCTCAGAGATTGCCGAGTTATTGCATGTGCCAGCCGCGACTGTTCGAACGCGTTTGGCTCGCGGCAGATCGAAGCTCAAGTTCATCCTAGAGGAGGGCGACCGTGAAATCCAATCAAATCAAGCAGGCCTTCGAGTCCGTCCAAGCCGATAGCGATCTTGCTGACCGTGTTCTTTATGCCGCTGCTGGTGAGCCGCTTCGCCGAAAGGGTCACGCGAAGCCTCTGTATGTTGCCGTGATCGGATGCCTTGCCGGAGTGCTGGCGACCGGAGGGGTCGCCTACGCCGTCGTCAATTCCAGCTATTTTGCCTCTGCCTGGGGAAACCACGGCAACGGGGATTCCATTACCTGGACCAACGGCGGCTCATCGGGAACTAAATATACCTACACCAGAGAGTTTGGCGATGGCATCGCGCCCCAAAGCCTGGAAGGCGCAGTCCAGGAGGTTAATCTGTCCGTCGAGGGCAACGGCTATACGCTTGATATCCATGAGATGGCAATCGACCAAAACGGCTGCGGAGCCGTGACGTTTACGTTGTCCAATCCAAATGGAGTTAACTACTACAAGCCAGCAGCAGAGATTGGCGAACTTGTTCTCTATGGTGAAGAAGAGCAGGGCATCGGCACGCCCGATATGAAGTTCGGCGAGGAATGGCCTGACACACGCAGCACAATTGATAAGGACACATCAAGCGATACTGTCATTAATGGCACGATGTACTTTGCCGCTATGGATCGCGAGCGAGATTTGCAACATGCTGTCACCTGGAATATCCATTGGACCGAGGGTGAAGGTGAGAGTGCGAGGCGGTTTGAGGCGTCGACACCCGAGTTCAATATTGGAGCGTACGTCGATACAAAGGAACTCCGCTCCGGTGACTCGCCTCTTGAGATTAGCCCGTTTTCCATCCAGACGCACATCGATGATTTGGGCTATGAAGCAGTTGATAATAAGCTGACCGTCAGCTACAAGGATGGATCGGAGCAGATTATCGAAGATGACGACGCAGGGCTGTTCAACTTATATTTTTCTTATGGGCGCAATAGCGGAGAGAACATCTGGGTGCCAACGAAGTTGATTGATGTCGATCAAGTTGTCTCGGTAACCCTTGAAATTGTGAGGTATACATCAACAGGGGAGACCGAAACGAAAGAGCCCTTTACTATCGTCTATTCGTAAGGTCTGAGGCCGCTTCCTACTAGGGGAAGCGGCCTCTTTTGCGTTAAATGGAAACGCCGCCGATTTCCATGCGACAGATGAGAGCAGATTACCGCTGGAGCGCGACGTTTCCCCAGATAAAACCGACCAAAATAAACCTGTCCCTTTTTGGCAGGTAACGTTGCCCCGACGAGCGCATCGGATTCCCGGTCCGGGCGGCCCGCTGTTTAAGTTTGTCGCGAGTTCCGCACGCAAAGGAAAGCACTTAATGTGCTTTCCGTCTTGCGCAGGACTGTAGAGCAGCAAACTTAAACAGCGGGCCGCCCGGACCGGGAATCCGCCCCCGCGCACAGAAGGGGATTCCTTTTGTGTAGGCTTTGCGGAAATATGCTCATTTTGGGATACGCCCGGCGGCGTGGTCTGTTGACGGCACAGCTAACGCCACGTATCCTATCGAACTGCGTGTTTCGTAGGGGGATGCTGACCCCTCGATTCAAGCCGTTGCACTTTACAGAAAGCTGGAATCATTCGAGAAGGAGTACGCTTTGCCTACTATTAACCAGCTGGTTCGCCAGGGCCGTCGTTCCGTGCCCAAGAAGTCCAAGAACGCTGCTCTGCAGCACAACTCCCAGAAGCGCGGCGTGTGCACCCGCGTCTTCACCACGAGCCCCAAGAAGCCGAACTCGGCTCTTCGTAAGGTTGCCCGTGTTCGCCTTGTCAACGGCATCGAAGTTACTGCTTACATCCCGGGTGAGGGCCACAACCTGCAGGAGCACTCCATCGTGCTCGTCCGCGGCGGTCGTGTCCGTGACCTCCCTGGTGTCCGTTATCACGTCATCCGTGGCGCCTACGACGCTGCTCCGGTCCAGAACCGTATGCAGGCCCGTTCCAAGTACGGTGCTAAGCGCCCCAAGGCCAAATAAGCCAGATAACGTTTTGATACTTTCGCCGTGTGCCGCCTAAGCGCCGCACGGTAGACACTTAAGGAGATTTCACATGCCGCGTCGTGCAGCAGCTAATC
Source organism: uncultured Collinsella sp. (assembly GCA_900546725.1). Classification (GTDB taxonomy): domain Bacteria; phylum Actinomycetota; class Coriobacteriia; order Coriobacteriales; family Coriobacteriaceae; genus Collinsella. Next base: position 2,790 of record URDZ01000028.1, read on the forward strand.
GTCGTGAGGTTCAGCCTGACGCCGTTTACAACAACCGCCTGGTGACTCAGCTCATCAACAAGGTCCTTCTTGACGGCAAGAAGGCCACCGCTGAGCGCATCGTTTACACCGCTTTCGAGATCGTTGCCGAGAAGTCCGAGGGTGGCGACGCTCTCGCTACCTTCAAGAAGGCTATGGACAACGTCAAGCCCACGCTCGAGGTTAAGCCCAAGCGTGTCGGTGGCGCTACCTATCAGGTCCCGATGGAGGTCAACTCCCGTCGTTCCACCGCTCTGGGTATCCGCTGGATCGTCAACTTCTCCCGCGCTCGCAAGGAGAAGACCATGGCCGAGCGTCTCGCCAACGAGATTCTCGACGCCTCCAACGGCCTGGGCGCTTCCGTCAAGAAGCGTGAGGACGTCTTCAAGATGGCCGAGGCCAACCGCGCGTTCTCTCACTATCGTTGGTAAGTTAAGGTAAGGAACTAACATGGCTAAGCCTAAGTACAAGCTTTCCGATACCCGTAACATCGGCATCATGGCTCACATCGATGCCGGTAAGACCACCACGACCGAGCGTATTCTTTACTACACCGGTAAGACCCACAAGATCGGTGAGGTCCATGAGGGCGCTGCCACCATGGACTGGATGGTTCAGGAGCAGGAGCGCGGCGTAACCATTACCTCCGCTGCTACCACGTGCTTCTGGAACAAGGACGGTAAGGACTACCGCATCCAGATCATCGACACCCCGGGCCACGTTGACTTCACCGCCGAGGTCGAGCGCTGCCTGCGCGTCCTCGATGGCGCTGTCGCCGTCTTCGACGCCGTTGCCGGCGTTCAGCCCCAGTCTGAGACCGTTTGGCGTCAGGCTTCTACCTTCAACGTTCCCCGCATCGCCTTCATCAACAAGTATGACCGCGTGGGCGCTGACTTCTTCAACGCTATCGAGACCATGAAGGATCGTCTCGACGCTAACGCCGTGGCCGCTCAGGTCCCGATGGGCGCCGAGGACAACTTCTGGGGCGTCATCGACCTGGTCACCATGACTGCATGGGACTTCAAGGCCGACGAGAAGGGTATGACCTACCCCGAGCCGATGGACGAGATCCCGGCTGAGTTCGCCGACATCGCTGCCACCAAGCGCGAGGAGCTCCTCGACGCTGCTGCCAGCTTTGACGATGAGCTCATGGAGAAGATCCTCATGGAGGAGGACTTCACCGTCGAGGAGCTCAAGGCCGCTCTGCGCAAGGGCGTTCTGGCCAACGAGCTCAACCTCGTCTTCGTGGGCTCCGCCTACAAGAACAAGGGCGTTCAGGAGCTGCTCGACGCTGTCGTCGACTACCTGCCCAGCCCGCTCGACGTTGAGGCCGTTACCGGTACCGATCCGGACACCGGCGAGGAGATCCAGCGTCATCCTTCCTTCGACGAGCCCTTCTCCGGCCTGGTCTTCAAGATCATGACCGACCCGTTCGTCGGTAAGCTCACCTATGTCCGCGTTTACTCCGGCCGCGCCGAGTCCGGTTCCTACGTGGTCAACGCTTCCAACGGTCAGCGCGAGCGCCTCGGCCGCATCCTCGAGATGAACGCCGCCGAGCGTATCGACCGTGACGACGCTGCCGCGGGCGACATTGTCGCTTGCGTCGGCTTCAAGAACTCCACCACCGGCGACACCCTGTGCGCTGAGGGCAAGGAGATTGTCCTCGAGAAGATCGAGTTCGCTAAGCCCGTTATCGACGTTGCCATCGAGCCCAAGACCAAGGCCGAGCAGGACAAGATGTCCCTGGCTCTGACCAAGCTCGCCGAGGAGGACCCGACCTTCCAGGTGTCCACCAACCACGAGACCGGCCAGACCATCATCGCCGGCATGGGCGAGCTACACCTCGAGATCATCGTCGACCGTCTGCTCCGCGAGTTCAAGGTTGACGCTAACGTTGGTAAGCCCCAGGTTGCCTACCGCGAGACCGCTGGTCACGACGTCGAGAAGGCTGAGGGCAAGTTCGTCCGTCAGTCCGGCGGTCGCGGTCAGTACGGCCACGCCGTCATCAAGCTCGAGAAGATGGAGGAGGGCTTCGGCTACGAGTTCGTCAACGCTATCGTCGGCGGCGTCGTGCCCAAGGAGTACATCCCGTCCATCGACAAGGGCATCCAGGAGGCCCTGAACACCGGTGTTATCGCCGGCTTCCCGGTCCTCGACGTTAAGGTCACCCTGTTCGACGGTTCTTACCACGAGGTCGACTCCTCCGAGGCCGCCTTCAAGATCGCCGGTTCCATGGCTATCAAGGACGCCCTCAAGAAGTCCGACCCGCAGCTGCTCGAGCCGATCGTGACTGTCGAGGTCGAGACCCCCGAGCAGTACATGGGCGACGTTATGGGCAACCTCTCCGGTCGCCGCGGCAAGATCGAGGGCATGGAGGACCGCAAGAACAGCAAGCTCATCCGTGCCAAGGTGCCGCTGGGCGAGATGTTCGGTTACGCTACCGACCTTCGCTCCCAGACCCAGGGCCGTGCATCCTACACGATGCAGTTCGACTCTTATGAGCCCGCGCCCAAGTCCATCGTGGACGAGGTCATGAGCAAGAACGCCTAAGTTCGAGCTCCCTGTTACGTAATCCGCGAGAACATCTCTCGCACTCTTTGGAGGTTTAAGTTGGCTACCCAGAAGATCCGCATTCGCCTCAAGGGCTATGATCACGAGGTCGTCGATCAGTCCGCGAAGCTCATCGTCGAGACCGCTCAGAAGACCGGCGCTCGCGTTTCCGGTCCTGTCCCCCTGCCCACCGAGCGCAACCTGTACACGGTTATCCGCTCGCCGCACGTGAACAAGGACTCCCGTGAGCAGTTCGAGATGCGCACCCACAAGCGCCTCATCGACATCCTCGACCCCACCTCGGGCACCGTTGATTCGCTCATGCGTCTCGACCTCCCCGCTGGCGTCGACATCGACATCAAGCTCTAAGCGATATCGCTCATAGCTTTCAGAGCCCCGCTGCCATTACGGTAGCGGGGCTCTTTTGTTTTGAATGGTGGCCTTGGGGCCCAGGTAATGCGGCCGGATGGGTGGCTATGGCGTCTTATTTGCCCATGGGGCGCAGCGATGCCTCCTCAAAATGGAAGGATCGCAAGTCGTCTTCTGTCTCGATGCACGCGCGACCAAAGTCGTCGACCGTTTGAAAGATGCCACGCGCCAGCTCGTCCCCAGCGGGGGAACGGGCGATAACGTGATCCTCAATCCAATTGAGATGACCGATATATTCGCCGTGGACGGGCGCGAGCGGTCCGGCGTCTTCTTCCATGGCGTTGAGACGCTCTGCCCATGTGTCTACAGCGTTCACGACCGCGTGATAGACCTCCTTGAGTAGCACATCGACGGCGGGCACATTCTCGTTGAGGTCCGAGAGACCGATTGCCGGCAGGCCGCCATCGGGAACCTCCGAAGGCACATAGTTCACATTGACGCCAATGCCGCAGACGGCGAAAGGTTTGCCTTCGTTATCGCGTGCGGCCTCGACCAGAATGCCGCCGAGCTTGCGTCCTCGCGCGACCAGATCGTTGGGCCATTTGAGGCCAATCTCGTTTGCAAGACCCTGATTTTCGAGCGCCTCGAGCACCGCTAGGCCGCTGACGGCGGCAAGACCAGAGTACTTTGCAGGATTAACGCATGGACGCAGGACAATCGAAAGCAATAGGTTGCCGGCGGTTGAATCCCACTTGTGGCCGCGCCGGCCGCGTCCTGCTGTCTGAGCCCGGGCGGCAAGTCCCGTGCCGTGCGGCGCTCCTTGTTTTCCTGCTTCGAGCAGGTCATCGTTGGTCGATCCGGTTACGTCGACTATCGTTAATTTGGCATCCATAGCGGCTGCTACCTCCTTAATGAATAAGTGAATAACGCAATGGTGTCGAGAGACAGACACAATGTGAAGCCTTTGTCGCATTTGGACAATTTAATGTTAACACGTCAACAATGACTGAAATGCGCTATCCTCTCTTGGTCGATGTAAACACGTCAACAACTCAAAGGAGGTTAGTGATGGGTTTTACGATTCTTGGAACAGGCTCGGCGCTTCCTACGCGCAGTGTTTCCAACGACGAGCTGTCCGAGTTCCTCGATACCTCGGATGAGTGGATTTTTACCCGCACCGGTATCAAGAGCCGCCACGTCTGCACCGCCGAGTCACTCGACGACCTTGCCGTGGCAGCGAGCGAGCAAGCGCTCCAGACGTCCGGAATCGATGCGAGCCAGCTGGATCTTATCGTCTGCTCGACGACGACGGGCGATCATCTCGTTCCTGCCGAAGCGTGCGCCGTTGCTGAGCGCCTGGGTGCCACGTGTCCAGCCTTCGACGTTTCGGCGGCTTGTGCCGGCTTCGTATTTGCGCTCGATGTCGCCGAGGGCTATATCGCTCGCGGTCGCGCCAAGCACGTGCTGGTCGTAGCCGCCGAGCAGATGACGCGCGCGCTCGATTGGACCGACCGTGCCACGTGCGTGCTCTTTGGCGATGGCGCGGGTGCTGCGGTCATAGGGGCTGGGGGAGAGAATCCCCTTGCTGTTGAGCTTTCGACGGCGCCCGACGTCGAGACGTTGCACGTTCCCGGTCTGGTCGGCAACTCGCCGTTTAAGGCTTCTGCAGATAGCGAAAGCGTGCTTTCCATGAACGGCCGTCGCGTCTTCAAGTTTGGCGTCAATGCCATCTGCGATACGGTCAACAAGCTCGCCTGCGACGCGAACATCGCGGTCGAGGACATCGACCACTTTGTATTCCATCAGGCTAACGAACGAATCTTGAGCCAGGCGGTCAAGCGCTTAGGTGTGCCGGACGACCGTGTGGTCCGGACGTTGCGTGAAACCGGCAACATCTCGAGCGCCTGCATTCCGCTTGCTCTCGATCGACTGGCAAATACCGGCGCGCTGCACGCGGGCGACACCATCGCCCTGGTCGGATTTGGCGCCGGCTTGGATGTAGGTGGCTATCTACTTCGCTGGAAGTAGTTGCACATAGGAAATGAAAACGCCCCTGGGGCACAAACAAAGGAGAACTACCATGGCAGATCAGAAGACCTTCGAGCGCGTTTGCGACGTTATCCGCGAGACCGCCGGCCTTGACGATGTCGAGATGAAGCCCGAGTCCACGCTCGAGGAGATTGGCCTCGACAGCCTGGGTACCGTCGAGATCCTCGTTGCCGTCGAGGACGAGTTTGGCATTGAGCTCGATACCGAGGAGAACCCCAAGACGGTCGGCGAGTTCGTCGATACGGTCGAGGCGGCATTGGAGAAGTAGTGATGCTCAAGTCTCCTCTCTGCGATCTGCTCGGCATCGAAAAGCCCGTATTCCAGGGTGGCATGGCCTGGATTGCCGACGCCTCGCTGGCATCTGCCGTGTCCGAGGCGGGCGGCTTAGGCATTATCGCGGCCATGAATGCCGACGCAAACTGGCTGCGCGATCAGATTCACGAGCTGCGCGCCAAGACGGATAAGCCCTTTGGCGTCAACGTTATGCTCATGAGCCCGTTTGTCGAAGAGGTCGCACAAGTGGTGATTGATGAGCGGGTGCCCGTTGTGGTGACCGGCGCCGGCAATCCCACCAAGTACATGAAGGCCTGGGGCGATGCAGGCATCAAGGTTATTCCCGTCGTGGCTTCGGTGGCGCTGGCGCGTCTCGTGGCGCGTCGCGGAGCAACTGCCGTGGTTGCCGAGGGCACCGAATCAGGCGGCCATATTGGAGAGACCTCGACGATGGCGCTGGTGCCGCAGGTTGTCGATGCGGTCGATATTCCCGTGGTTGCGGCTGGCGGCATCGCCGATGGCCGCGGTGTGGCGGCCGCCTTTATGCTCGGCGCTGCCGGCGTCCAGGTGGGAACACGCTTTCTGGTCGCAAACGAGTGCACCGTATCCGAACAGTACAAAGAGCTGGTGCTCAAGGCAGGCGACACGTCGACGCGTGCGACCGGTCGCTCGACGGGACATCCGGTTCGTGCCCTCAAGAGCCCCTTCACCAACGCGTATGCCAAGAACGAGGCGGCGGGCGCAAGCCCCGAGGAGCTTGGGGCCATGGGCACGGGCGCGCTTCGTAAAGCCGCAAAGGACGGTAATTACGAAGAGGGTTCGTATTTGTGCGGACAGATTGCCGGCATGGTCAACGAACGCCAGAGCGCACGCGAAATCGTCGACGATCTGGTCGATGGCGCCGAGCATGTCCTGAAGGGTGCGTCCGCATGGGTAGCGTAGCGCTTCTGTTTGCCGGTCAGGGTGCCCAGCATCCCGCGATGGGCGTCGACCTCATCGAAGCATCACCGGCGGCTGCCGAGGTGTTTGCGATCGCCGACGAGGTGCGCCCGGGGACGAGCGAGCAGTGCCGGAGCGCCTCGAAAGAGGAGCTCTCGCAGACCGAGAACACGCAGCCTTGCGTGTTCGTGCACGACTTGGCCGTCGCCGTCGCCCTGCGCGAGCGCGGCGTGGTGCCTGCCGCCTGTGCGGGATTCTCGCTGGGCGAGGTCGCCGCGCTCACCTTTGCGGGGGCGTTCGATACGCGAGCGGGCTTTGAGCTTGTGTGCGAGCGCGCGGCGCTTATGGCCACGGCGGCCGAGCGTCACCCCGGCGGCATGCGCGCCGTCATCAAACTCGATGCGGCGCAGGTCGAGGGTCTGGCAAAACAGGCAGGCGAGGACTGCTGGCCGGTCAACTACAACAGCCCGCAGCAGACGGTTGTGGCCGGAGCGCCCGATGCGTTGCAGGCCCTCGACGTCCTGATAAAAGAGGCTGGCGGTCGCGCCATGAAGGTCGCGGTGTCGGGTGCGTTCCATAGCCCCTATATGGCCGAGGCGACTGAGGGGCTGGCGACGTATATCCAAGCCGGTCACGCGCCGTCCCCGTTGCTCATTCCGGTCATGGCAAATATGACGGCGGCGCCCTATCCGGCCGACCTGCAAGCGGCATCGGACGTGCTGGCCAACCAGGTGAGCCATGCCGTGCGCTGGGTCGACACGCTGCATGCTCTGCAGGATCAGGGTATCGACACGTTTATTGAGGTCGGCCCCGGCAAAACGCTGTCCGGCTTGGTCAAGCGTACGTTGAGCGACGTTCGTGTGTATTCGTGCGAAACGGCCGAACAGGTCGCAGCTATTGCCGACGAGCTCGCATAGCCCACAGGGCTGTAACCCGAAAGGAACGACATGGGCAACTTGAACAACGGCGCGCTCGAGCGCGACGGATCGCGCCGCGTGGCGCTGGTCACGGGCGGCTCGCGCGGCATCGGTCGCGCTTGTGCCGTGGGCTTGGCGGAGGATGGCTACGATATCGCCGTCGTCTATGCCGGCAGCGTCGATGCGGCGCGCGAGACGTGCGAAGCCTGCGAGGCGCCAGGCGCCACGGCACGCGCATATCAATGTGACGTGGCCGACCCCGCTGCCGTCAACGCGTGCGTGGAAGCGGTCCTCAACGACTTTGGCTCCATTTGGGCGCTCGTCAACAACGCCGGCATCACGCGCGACGGCCTGCTCATGCGTATGGGTGACGATGCCTTCGACCGCGTGCTCGATGTCAACCTCAAGGGCACGTTCAATACGACGCGCGCGCTCACCAAGACCTTTATGCGCCAGCGCGGCGGTTGCGTCATCAACATGAGCTCGGTTGTGGGCCTGATGGGCAATGCCGGGCAGGCCAACTACGCTGCCTCCAAGGCGGGCATCATCGGCCTGACCAAGGCGGTGGCGCGCGAGCTTGCGCCACGCGGCGTACGAGTGAACGCGGTCGCCCCCGGGTTTGTCGAGACCGATATGACGGCAAAGCTATCGGATAAGGTGCGTGCGGCGTGCGAGGAACAGATTCCCCTAAAGCGCATGGCGCGCCCCGAGGAAGTGGCCGGCGTGGTGCGCTTTTTGGCGAGTGATGCGGCTGCCTACATTACGGGCGAGGTCGTGCGCGTCGACGGCGGAATGGCGATGTAAAAACCAGGGCCGAACAACGGCTTGAATGAGGAGACCATGATGGAACAGAGAGTTGCAATCACCGGCATAGGTGCCGTATCGCCGCTCGGCAACACCGCGCTTGCCACCTGGGCGGCAATGTGCGCTGGCACGTGCGGCATCGGCCCGATTACGCACTTCGATACCGATGCGTTTGCCGTCAAGGTGGCGGCCGAGGTCAAGGGCTTTGACGGCAACGAGTACTTTGGCAAGCGTGACGCCAAGCATCTGGACCCCTGCGTTCAGTTTGCGATGGCGGCTTCGGACGAAGCCATGCACGATGCGGGCTTTGATGTCGAAGGCGCCATCGATCGCGAGCGCCTGGGTGTCTACGTGGGTTCAGGCGTGGGCGGCATGCAGACGCTCGTCGACAACGTCCATACGATTGCCGACCGTGGGCCCCGCCGCGCATCGCCCTATATGATCGCGATGATGATCCCCAACATGGCTTCGGGCAATATCGCGATCCGCCACAAGGCAAAGGGCCCGACCCTGCCCGTGGTGACTGCGTGCGCGACCTCGGCCCATGCGGTGGGTGAGGCGTTCCGCGCCATCAAGCATGGCTATGCCGACGCGATCCTCGCGGGCGGTGCCGAGGCCGCAATTATCCCCGATGCCGTTGCGGGCTTTACGTCCTGCCGCGCATTGACCACCAACCCTGATCCCGCGACGGCTTGCCGTCCGTTCGATGCAGACCGCGATGGCTTTGTGATGGGCGAGGGCGCCTGCGTGCTGGTACTCGAGAGCATGGAACATGCGCAGACGCGCGGGGCGCACATTTATGCCGAGGTCGTGGGCTACGGCAACACCGATGATGCCTATCACATCACGAGCCCCGATCCCGAGGCTGCCGGCATTGCCCGTGCGATATCGCTGGCGGTGGCCGAGGGCGACGTCAAGCCTTCCGAGGGCCTCTACATCAACGCCCACGGCACTTCGACTAAACTCAACGATTCGTCCGAGACGGCGGGCATTAAGCGTGCGCTCGGCGAGGACGCGGCGCGCGCCGCGCACGTCTCGTCGACTAAGTCGATGACTGGCCACATGATCGGTGCCACGGGTGCCATCGAGGTCATGGCCTGCGCCATGGCGCTCGAGCAGGGCGTGGTGCCGCCGACCATTAACTACCACACGCCCGATCCCGCCTGCGATCTTGACTACACGCCCAATCGCGCAGTTCGCGCCGACCTTACCTGGGCGCTTTCGACCAACCTGGGCTTTGGCGGACACAACGCCGCCATCGCGCTGCGTAGATATACGAGGAGCTAGAGCATGGATTCCAAAAGACTTGCCGAGATAGCCGATGTTATGGAGGACCGCGGCCTCACGCGCGTGCGCGTTGAGGAGCCCGATGGCACCGCGGTCGAACTCGAGCGCGCGAGCGCCGCACAGCCGGTTGCCGTGCCCATGCCCATGCCGAGCGCTATGGCCGCTCCAGTTGCAGCTCCCACAGTCGCGCCTGCCGCACCGGAGCCCGCCGCGCAGACACCTGCCGCCGCACCGGAGCCCAAGGGCACCGAGGTGACCGCTCCCATGGTCGGCGTTTTCTATGCTGCCCCGGCGCCGGGCGACGAACCGTTTGTGCACGTGGGCTCCAAGGTCAAGGCTGGCGAGACCCTTTGCATCATCGAGGCCATGAAGGTTCTCAACGAGGTGACGGCAGAGGCGGATGGCGAGGTGCTCGAGATCTGCGTGGCCGACGGCGACCTCGTGGAGTTCGGCAGCTGCCTCATGAGGATCGGATAGGTGATATCCATGAACAAAGAAGAGCTCAAGAAGCTGTTACCGCATCGCGAGCCGATGCTTTTGCTCGACGAGGCCGAGCTGGTGGGCGACGAGGCCCACGGCAAGATCACGATCACGGGCGACGAGTACTTTTTGCAGGGGCATTTTCCGGGAAACCCGGTCGTCCCCGGCGTGATTCAGTGCGAGATGCTCGCCCAGAACTGCTGCGTGCTGCTGATGGGCGATGAGGAGGCGCGCGGCGCGACGCCGTTCTATACGAGCCTCGATAAGGTGCGCTTTAAGCGTCCGGTGCGCCCGGGCGACACGGTTGATCTGGTGTGCACCATCACGCGTGCGCGCGGGCCGTTCCGCTTTGCGACGGGTACTGCGAGCGTCAACGGTGAGGTTTGCTGCCGCGCCGATATGTCCTTTGCACTCATGCACGAAAGTTAAGGAAGGCTTCATGTTCGACAAAGTGCTCATTGCCAACCGTGGCGAAGTCGCGGTCCGTGTTATCCGCGCGTGCCGCGATATGGGCATCAAGACCGTCGCCGTCTATTCCACGGCCGATGCGGACGCGCTGCACGTGCAGCTTGCCGACGAGGCGTATTGCATCGGTGGCCCGCGTCTTGCCGAGAGCTACCTCAACGACGATGCCGTGCTCACCTGTGCCGTAAAGTCGGGAGCTAAGGCAATTCATCCCGGCTATGGCTTTTTCTCCGAGAAGGCGAGCTTCGTGCGCGACTGCGACAAGTATGGCCTGGCGTTTGTCGGTCCTTCGGCCGAGGTGATCGACAGCATGGGCGATAAGGACGCCGCGCGTCGAACGGCTGCCGCGGCGGGCGTGCCCATCGTGCCGGGCTGCAATTTGCTCAAAAGCCCCGAGGAGGCAACGGCCGAGGCCGAGCGCATTGGCTGCCCCGTGCTCATTAAGGCGCGTGCAGGTGGCGGCGGTCGCGGCATTCGCAAGGTCGAGCGCGTGGAAGATGCGGCAAAGGCGTTCATCGAGGCGCGTGCCGAGGGCGAGGCCGTTTTTGGCGACGGCGAGTGCTACATGGAGAAGTTCGTCGCGCCGGCGCACCACGTCGAGGTGCAGATTATGGCCGATAAGCAGGGCCATGTGTTTTCGCTCGGCGAGCGCGAGTGCTCGGTGCAGCGCCGCAACCAAAAGCTGATCGAGGAGAGCCCCGCGCCGTGCCTCGACGGACACGACGACATTCGTGCTCGCATGCACAAGGCAGCGCGTGACCTGGCTCGTGCCGTCGGCTACGAGGGAGCCGGTACCATCGAGTTCCTGTATTCGGACGACGGCAATTTCTACTTTATGGAAATGAACACGCGCTTGCAGGTGGAGCATCCGGTTACAGAGTTTGTGACCGATACCGACTTGGTCAAGTGGCAGCTGCGCGTGGCAGCCGGCCAGCCTCTGCCCTTTGAGCGGGAGGACATGCCGGTCCGCAACCATGCCATGGAGTGCCGCATCAATGCCGAAACGCCGGACTTTCTGCCGTCATGCGGAACGGTCACCGCGTTGCGTGTGCCGGGCGGTCCGCGCGTGCGCTGGGATTCCGCCATGTTTACCGGTGCGAACGTTCCGCCGTACTACGACTCCATGCTCGGCAAGCTCATCGTGTGTGCGCCCACGCGTGACGGCGCTATTCGTAAGATGCGCTCGGCCCTGGGCGAGCTCGTGATTGAAGGCGTGAGCGAAAACAGCGAGCTTCAGCTCGACGTGCTGGCAAACGACGAGTTCTTGTCGGGCATGTATCACACCGATCTGATGGGGCATCTCTATGCTGATGAATAGAAAAGCGAAGACGGTCAACGTTCTCGAGGGGCCGATGACCGAGTCGTGCGCCGAGTTTCCTGCGCGCCACGTGTTTATCAAGTGCCCGGAGTGCCGCCGTGTGATCGATGAGGCACGCCTGCACGACAACCTCGAGGTCTGCCCTCGTTGCGGCAAACACTTTCGCGTGAGCGGTCGCGCGCGCATGCGCATGACGGTCGACGAGGGCACGTTTGAGGAATGGGATGCCAATCTGGCGTCGGAGGACTTCCTCTCGTTTCCCGGTTATGCCGACAAGCTCAAGGGCGCGGTCGAGCGTTCGGGCGAGCGCGATGCCGTTGTGTGCGGCAGGGGCAAAATCTGCGGTTGCGATACGGCGCTCTTCTTTATGGATGCCAACTTTATGATGGGCTCGATGGGCTCCGTGGTGGGCGAGAAGATCTGTCGCACATTTGAGCGTGCGACCGAGCTGGGATTGCCGGTTGTCGGCTTTACCGTTTCGGGCGGCGCGCGCATGCAAGAGGGTGTGACGTCGCTTATGCAGATGGCCAAGATTTCTGCGGCGGTTAGGCGCCACAGCGAGGCGGGCGGTCTGTATATCACGGTGCTCACCGACCCCACGACCGGAGGCGTAACCGCGAGCTTTGCCATGGAGGGCGATATTATCCTGGCCGAGCCCGATGCCCTGACGGCATTTGCCGGCCCGCGCGTGATCGAGCAGAACATGCACAAGCGCCTGCCCAAGGGGTTCCAGCGCTCCGAGTTTTTGCTGGAGCACGGCTTTTGCGATGCCGTTGTCCCGCGTGGCGAGATTGCGCTCACGGTAGGCGAGCTGCTGGCGCTGCACGAAGGGCACGCGCCCGGCCTGGGGGCACCGCATGAGATCGTGCATACGGGTCGCCGCGGCAAAAAGCTGGGACACTTGTTCAAGCGCTCGGCCGCACCAAAAACCGCGCTCGAGATTGTCAAGCAGACCCGCTCGGCAGATCGCGCCACGGCAGGCGAGATGATCTCGCTGGGCCTGGATGGATTTGTGGAGCTGCACGGCGACCGCTACTTTGGCGACGACGCCGCTGTGGTGGCTGGCATTGGCTGGAAAGACGGGCGCTCCGTAACGGTCATCGCCATCGAGCGCGGTACCACGACCAAAGAGCGCATGCGTCGCAACTTTGGCATGGCACATCCCGAGGGTTACCGCAAAGCGCGTCGCCTGATGCGCCAGGCCGAAAAGTTTGGTCGACCGGTTCTGTGTCTGGTCGATACTTCGGGCGCGTTTTGCGGCATCGGTGCCGAGGAGCGCGGCCAGGGTGAGGCGATTGCCCAGAATCTCATGGAGATGAGCGGCCTTAAGACGCCGATTGTCTCGGTGGTGACAGGCGAGGGCGGCTCTGGTGGCGCGCTGGCGCTGTCCGTGGCCGACCGCATCCTGATGCTCTCGAGCTCGGCCTATTCGGTCGTGAGCCCCGAGGCCTGTGCGTCGATCCTGTGGAAGGATACCGAGCGCGCGAATGAGGCCGCCGAGGCGCTTAAGCTCACGGCCCCCGATCTGTTGGCGCTCGGCATCATCGACGGCATTGTTGACGATAGGGGCCTGTCGCATGAGGAGATCGCCGGTGCCGTCATGTCCTCGGCATTTGATGCCTTCGATACGCTTGGGCAACTCGACGACGCGACCCTCACAAACCTCCGCTACGAAAAGTACCGCGCAATCGGTCGGTACCGCACGATGTGACAAAGGGGCAGCCCGCATGTCACATTGGGAAAGGCGTTCCATGTCACAAGTTTCTAACACCTCGTTTACAACGACGGTTTCATTAAACGCCACGGCCGTGGTGGACTATCTGTCCAAAAGCATGATGTCGGCGCTGCCGTTTATTGTCTGCGCGGCGTTGTTCCGCACCGTCGCCGTCATTATGGGCGAAGGCATGCTGGGCCTGTGGTCTGCCGATTCCGAAATCTATCGCCTGTTCTACAGTTGGCTCTATAACGCCGGCTACTATTTTTTGCTCATTTATCTTGGTTGGGCGGCCGCCCGCCAGCTCGGTTGCTCGGAGCAGCTGGGCATGATGCTGGGCGGTGTATTGATTGCGCCCGATCTGCTTAAGCTCGTCGATGCCGCATCGACGACGGGGGCATCGATGACTTCCGTGTATGGTCTGCTTCCCGCGCCGGTCAACGATTACACGACGACTGTTATCCCGGTTCTCATCTCGGTGCCCGTGCTATGGCGAGTGGAGTGTTTCTTTCAGCGCGTTATCCCTAAGGCCGTGGCGTTTTCGTTCGTTCCGTTTGCAACCATGCTCGTCATGGTTCCGGTTTCGCTGTGTATTACGGCGCCGGCGGGCAGCTATTTGGGCATGCTGTTGGGCCAGCTTATGTTTATGCTTGGCAATTCCGGTGGCATCGTGTCGCTGCTCACGCTCATGGGGCTTGCCGCGGGCTGGGAGTTCCTAAAGATCGCGGGCGTCAGCAACGTTGTCCTATCGCTCGCCTATGCGCAGTTTATGAGTGTGGGAACGGATTCGTGCATCCTGATCGCCGCGACGATGGCAACGTTTGCCGTTTGGGGCATGCCCTTTGGCGCGTCGCTTCGCGTTGCGGATAAGGACGAGAAGGCCCTCATGCTGGGCTATTCGATCTCGGGCGTGCTTGGTGGCGTAAGTGAGCCGGCGCTGTACGGTTGCGGCTTTAAATATGGCAGGTGCCTGACGTGCATGGCCATTGGCGGCGCCGTCGGAGGCCTTGTTGCGGCCGTGGGCCACGTTACGGCCTATACCATCGGTATGACGAATGTCCTCATGGTCATTGGCTTTGCCACGGGCGGCATCTCGAACCTGCTGTGGTGCTGCGCTGCCGGCGGCACGGCATTTGCGGCGTCTGCGGCGCTGAGCTACTGCTTTGGCGTGGTGCCGGCGAAGGGGCAGGCGGCGGGGGATGGAGCCGATTTGCCCGAAACCTCTAAGAGCGCGGCCGAAGTAAGCGCGTAAACCTGTGCGACACAAGGACGATTCCTTTGCCACATTCCAAGGCCGTGGCCCGTATGGGTTGCGGCCTTTTTTGTATCTGGGGGATAAAGTGGCTACACTACAATCCGTTTGAGCAATAGATATATAGGTAGTACCGTGGGGGCGGATGTAGATGGTCGAGTGGATTGTTCGTCGTGCGCAGGGCGACCGTGCGCGCGTGGGCACGTTGACGGGCGTGGTGTGTATTCTCGCCAATGTGGCACTATGCGCTGCGAAGGGCGCAATTGGTGTGGTTTCGGGATCGGTTTCGATTGTGGCGGATGCCATGAACAACCTGTCCGATGCCAGCTCGAATATCGTGAGCGTGCTGGGCTTTAAGCTGGCGAGCAAGCCGGCCGACCCCGAGCATCCTTACGGCCACGGTCGCTACGAGTATCTCTCGGGTCTGGTCGTGGCGGCCCTCGTGCTGCTGATTGGCGTTGAGCTGGTGAAGTCCTCGGTTGAGCGCGTCATCCACCCCGAACCTGTCGAGTTCTCGCTTGCCCTGGTGGCAGTTCTCGTGCTTTCGATGGTCGTAAAGCTCTGGATGGCGGCCCTCAACCAAAAGCTCGGCTATCGCATTGAGTCCGAGACGCTGCATGCGACCGCGCAAGATTCCAAGAACGATGTCCTTGCCACAGGCGCCGTGTTGGCGTGCGCAATTGTTTCGCAGGTGACGCACATCAATCTTGACGCATGGGTTGGCCTTGCCGTTGGCGCCTATATTGGCTGGAGCGGTTTTGAACTCATCCAGGATACGGTGAGCCCGCTTTTGGGCCAGACGCCCGATCCTAAGCTGGTCAAGCACATTCGAGACAAGATCATGAGCTACCCCGGCGTTTTGGGCGTTCACGATTTGATGGTTCACGACTACGGCCCGGGCAGGAAGTTCGCAAGCGCTCACGCCGAGATGGCAGCCGAGGCCAGCCCGCTGAAAAGTCATGACACGCTCGACAATATTGAGCAGGCGTTTAGGAACGAAGACGGCATGATTGTCACGCTCCATTACGACCCCATCGTGACCGACGATCCCAAGGTGGCGAGCATGCGTTTACGCATTAACGCCATGGCTCAACAGATCGATAGCCGCCTTTCAATTCACGATCTGCGCTGTGTGCCGGGCCCTACGCACACCAACGTGATCTTTGACTGCGTGCGCCCCTCGGATTTGCAAATGAGCGCCGAAGATCTAAAGCGGACACTAGCAAAACAGGTCGAATCCGAATACCCCAATTCATTCGCAAAGATCACGATCGACGAAGACTACGTAGGCCATACTCACGAATAGGGGAATAGGACTGCGCCGCTCAAGCTATTTATGCAGAAGGGGAGAGAATGAAGAGGCTATATCTACTGCGTCACGGTCAGACGGAATTCAACGTCAAAAAACTCGTCCAAGGTCGCTGCGACTCACCGCTCACCGACCTGGGCCGCCAGCAAGCTGAGATGGCAGCTGCATGGCTCAAGGCCCACAACGTCATTCCCGACAAAGTGGCCTCTTCACCCTTAGGCCGCGCCATGGACACGGCAAGCCTCGTCGCAACCGAACTTTTCGGCCAGAACGCAGCAGTCGAGCCCTGCGAAGGCATTATCGAGCGCTGCTACGGCACCTTCGAAGAAGGCCCGCACGACGCGCTACCCACCGACGTCTGGGATCCGGGCGAGGACCTGGTCCCCTTCGGAGGAGAAGGAAGCCGCGCACTGCAAGAACGCATGGTAGGCACCCTCACTAATCTCATGGACTCCGAGGGCATCGAAGCCCTCCTAGCAGTAAGCCACGGCAGCGCCAGCCGCCAATTCATTAAGGCTGCAGCCCCAGAGGGCTTCGAGCTCCCAACAAAACTCCCCAACTGCGCCATCATGATCTTCGATTTTGACGATACGCGAGAAGAGGACGATACGCCCCAATGCAAGTTCACCTTGCAACAAATTGTGGATCCCCAACAAAGTAATTAGCTGAGCGAGCAGAGTTAAGCAGACATCAACGTGTCGTCTCCCGAGCTTGGCAGAGGGGCGGCGAAATATATTAAGTTTGTCGCGAGTTCCGCACGCAAAGGAAAGCACTTAATGTGCTTTCCGTC
>URDZ01000029.1:0-18986 GCA_900546725.1 uncultured Collinsella sp.
AGGCCTCGCGGCCTCCCCCTTTTTTGCGTTTATGGGGCGTAAATGACTCTATTACACCAGACGATCTTATCGTTTTTGGTATTGAGCCTTTATTTAAAGAAGATAAATCGAATAACAAGGGCAACTGCTATGGCCACAATGATCAAAAGCAGGATTGTCAGTCGATGCTGCTTGCGTCGTTTACTTGATGAAACGAAGATTGATTTTCCCTGTTTTGGCGTTTCGAGATAGCGAGCCGAATGCGTCAAGGTTTGCTTTGGTCGAGGACCTCTTTGTTGATGAGTGGCGGATGCTTTCATCGGCTCATCACTAGCTGCGCTGTTTTTAGATAATGGTGCGTCTTTCAGATATACAGGGTCTCCCGAGGCGACGCCCATATGTTTACGCCCCGTTTGGGCATCCTCGAGTGTTTGATATCGATTTCTCGTCACATACTCGGGCTCCGGATCATTAATGGGCTCTTGCGAGATGTGGGGACGATGGAACCGTGGCGGCTGCGTGGAAGTATCTTCCCCCTGCGTCGGCATAAACATTTTGTTCTGGTTTTGGTCGTCCATGATGCCCTTTAGCTCGTTACCAACAACGTGTACGCGCTCATTGTAAGCCCCTTGTTATTTGTAGCTGGGGACATACTCGGTATTTAAGCTCTGGTTCAAAGAACCTTAACCTTCCTAAAACCTAAGTCATACGCACTTAGATATGCTTATAGTACTGGACTCAAAAAACTTTATAGTCGATGTATATATGAGCACTGGGTGGGCATATATAAGAGCGTCAAAAGAAGTCCCAGTCACCTGGAAGATGACTCGGCAGTCCTATAAAGGAGTGGTAAACATGGCAAGCATGGTTCCTTATCGTTCGGTTTTTGGCGTTCGTCCCTCTGCAAGCTCGCTGTTCGATCTGTTTGATGATATGAGCGACCTAGCGAACAGCTCGATTGCCTCTAAGGCGTTCCCCGTTGACGTTGAGGATAAGGGCGATGGCTATGAGGTCAAGGCTTATCTGACCGGCGTCGCCAAGGACGATATCGATGTCGAGCTTAACGAGGGCCGTCTGTCCATTAGCGTGAATGTCGAGGAAGACGAGGGGAACGAGGGCAAGAACTTCCTGCAGAAGGAGTTCAGCTCGTACAGCGCGACGCGTGGCGTGTATCTTAAGGACGCTTCGAGCGAGGGCCTCTCGGCTAAGTACGCTGACGGCATCCTGACCGTTACGGTTCCCAAGATCGTCGAGAAGAAGAACGTTACGAAGATCTCCATCGAATAACTTCGTTGGTGTTCTGCGCTATTAAAAGACAGCAAAAGGGGCTGGGAAGCGATTCTCGGCCCCTTTTGCTGTCTAGGACAGTCTATTGAATGGTTGCCGGCTGATACTGACTCGCAGGGCGTATCGAGAGTTTTCGCGATCCTTGGAGAAGGGTTGCGGAGCTGCCGACCTCGTCATCCAGGGTTGCGGCCAGAGCTTTGGCATAGCTTTTGACGGTAAGGCTCGGACGATTGTTATCTTGGCTGATATGCATGGCAATGAGCTGTTCGGTGCGATCGGTAACAAGTGCGCGCGCGGCTTCGGCGGCTTGGCCATTGGAGAGGTGTCCCCTTGCAGACAGGATGCGCTCCTGAAGAAAGCGGGGATATTCTCCCTCGCGCAGCATGGTCACATCATGGTTGCTTTCGAGCACGAGGACTCGACAATCTTTGAGGGTGTTCATGGCTTGGCTCGATAGCTCTCCGGTGTCGGTGGCAAAGCCGATGGAATCATCGAGGGCGTCGAATCGATAACCGACTGGATTGATGACATCGTGTGATGTTGAGTAGGTTTGCACGTGGATGCCGGCAATGGATAGGGCGTCGCCGGGATCGAATTCCTCGACAGGCAGATGCGAAAGATTTTCTTTGCTCGAAAGAGTGCCCCTGCTGGCAAAGAGGGGGCCGTGCCAGTGCTTGCACCAGACATCGAGGCCCTTGATGTGATCGCTATGCTCATGAGTAATGAGAAGAGCCGAGACGTTGTCTGTCGAAAGCCCCAGTTCTGCCATGCGCTTTAATGTCTCGCGGCGAGACAGTCCGTCATCGACCATAATGAGCCCCTGCGGGCCCTCGATGAGTGCGCAGTTGCCTTTAGAGCCACTGCCGAGGATATGAAGGTGCAGGCAAGACATAAGATTCCAAAGGATACAATGGGTGCGGACGAATAAAGGAGGAAGCGAATGCCAACGGTATCACAGCATTACGGACACCATGCCGTGCCTGGGGCAGTCGATGAGACCCGGACGAGGCAGCAGGCAGCTCCTGTCGTGCTCATGGTATCAGGCGGCGCGGACTCGACGGCACTGCTTCTTATGGCGTGCACATCAAAGCTGGATATCCAAGACGGACGCGGTGTTGCCCCCATTGCTCGCGAGCGCCTGCATGTGCTGCATGTAAACCATCATCTGCGCGGCAAGGCGTCCGATGGCGACGAGGCCTTTGTGCGTGAGCTCTGCGCGCAATATGGTTTACCGCTGTGTGTGGAGCACGCTTATTTTGATGGGGAGTCGGGCAATATTGAGGCCGCGGCCCGCGAGGTGCGCTATGCCGCGGCGCGGAGGTATGTTCGCGAACTCTGCGCCCAGACGGGGGCGCCGCGAACGGCGGCTCGTATCTGCACCGCGCACACGTCTTCGGATCGCGCGGAAACGTTTTTGATGAACGCGATTAAGGGTTCGGGGCCCGCTGGTCTATCGAGCATTCCTCGCCGGAGGAATATCGTGGTGCGTCCCTTGCTCGACCTAACTCATGGCGAGCTTGTGGGCTATCTACAGGTACATGGTCAGCCGTGGCGTGAAGACGAGAGCAATGAGGATATCTCGTATCTGCGAAACTACGTGCGCCATCGGGTAATGCCAGTGGTGGCACAGCGTAATGCGAGCGTGTGCAAGACGATTGGCGCCGCCTGTGAGATCTTGGGTGACGAAGACGCGTTTCTATCCCAGCTGTCGGCGCAGGCGTTTCGAAGCTGCCTGCGCAAGGAGGCGGCGGGCGCGCTAGTGCTCGATGCCAGACGCCTTGCTGCGGCCGAGGTGGTAATCGCGCGGCGCATCGTGCGACTGGCGATTAAGCGCATCGATCCGGACGCTCGTCCAGAGATGCGACATGTGGAGCGAGTCCTTTCCTGCGTTGCCGAGGGCGCCGGCTCGGTCACGCTTCCGGCGGGGATTGACGCACGCATTGAGTTTGGCATGCTGGCGTTTAAGGCGCCGGCGGCTCGCGAGGGCCTGGTCGCGGACTGGGTTACCGTACCCGGTCGTTTGCCGTTGGGCGGGGGACGTATGCTGGTCACAGAACCGATGGCCGTTGAGCCGGGATGCGATATCGTGCGTCGCGCCCGTGAGCTTGCGGCTGCCGGGGAAGTGACAGCTTTGGTAGACGCGGCTGCCCTGGGTTTTGCCGACAGCGATAGTGAGCGGATCCTGGCGGGCTCGCGTGGCAAGATCCCTGTCGAGGCGCGATTTGCGCGCCTGTGGGTGGACGGTCCCGCACCGGGAGACGTGATGTGCCCGTTAGGGATGAGTGGCCGAAGCAAGAAAGTATCCGACTTGCTAGGCGAGGCTCGCATTCCCGTTTCCGAGCGCGCCGGCGTGCCCATGGTGAGGACGGCGCCGGGAGGTGCCGTGGTGTGGGTCGCCGGAGTTCGCGCGGACGAGCGTTTTAAGTGCACGGCCGCAACGCGCGTGGCATATCTGCTTCGTGTGGTCGATGCGGAATAGCGTCCTACGCCAGCTATTCTGTGCGGCGTTGACGGTATTCCCGCGCTGATGGTGCGCGGGCTGGAAAATATACCCCGTGCGCTGCTAGAATGTGTAGTTCGCGTCCATACGGCGGTGTGTGGGCGATTAAGCACAAGAAAGGGTTGTCATGGCTTCTCAACATCCGGATATCGAGAAGGTTCTGTTTACGCAGGAGGATATCGACGGCATCGTTTCTCGCCTGGGCGAGGAGATCACTCGCGACTACGCGGGTAAGGATCTGGTGCTGATCGCGGTTCTGCGCGGTGCCGTTGTCTTTATGGGCGACCTGATGCGCAAGATTGAGCTACCGACCAACATCGATTTCATGGCTGTTTCGAGCTATGGCGACGGTGTGAAGTCTTCGGGCATCGTGCGTATCATTAAGGATCTGGATATCGACATCCGTGGTCGCGACGTGCTGATCGTCGAGGACATTCTGGACTCGGGCCTGACCCTCAAGTACCTGATGAAGAACCTCGAGAGCCGCAAGCCCGCTTCGCTGGAGGTCGCTGCCTTCCTGTGGAAGGACGTTGAGGACCGCACCTCGGCCATCACGCCCAAGTATGTTGGAACCCATTGCCCCGATGCCTTTGTGGTGGGCTACGGCCTCGACTATGCCGAGCGCTATCGTAACCTTCCGTATCTGGGCATTTTGAAACCGGAGGTTTATTCGTAAGATGCCCGACGACCATAACGATAACAATTCCCAGACTCCCCGGGAGCCTAAGATCCCGGGGATGCCCGGAGGCAAGAAGCCCACGCGTACGGGCTGGCTGTATTTTCTTTTGGCTTGCGCGCTTCTGGGCTATGCCTTCTTTAATATGGGTTCCGGCTTTGCCAGCTCCAGCAATACCGTTAAGCTCGCGACGAGCGAGATGGTCAGCGCCATCAAGCAGGATTGCGTCGAAGATCTGACCTATACGGTTCAAGACGGAAGCGTGACGGGTCATTACTGGAAGACAAAAAAGGACAAGGGCGATACGAGCGAGCTCAAGAGCTTCTCTTCGACCTATGTCGGCTCCGATTCGCTTGCCGAGCTCATGGCGGAGCACCCCGATACCAAGTACATCGTCAACACCAACGATCCCGATTTTTGGGGCGACTTGGCGATGAGTGTGCTTCCGACGATCGCCCTTATCGCCATCATGTTCTACTTTATGCGCCAGATGATGGGCGCCAACAACAGGAACATGCAGTTTGGCAAGACCAACGCCAAGACCAACGAGGCCACACGCCCCAAGGTCAAGTTTGAAGACGTTGCCGGAGTGGACGAGGCAGTCGAGGAGCTCGAGGAGATCCGTGACTTTTTGAGCGATCCGGATCGCTATCGCAAGCTGGGCGTCAAGATCCCGCGTGGCGTGTTGCTGGTTGGCCCTCCGGGCACCGGTAAAACGCTGCTGGCCAAGGCCGTTGCCGGCGAGGCGGGCGTGCCGTTCTTTAGCATCTCGGGTTCCGACTTTGTCGAGATGTTCGTAGGTGTCGGCGCCAGCCGTGTGCGTGACCTCTTTAAGGAGGCCAAGTCCCAGGCCCCGTCGATCATCTTCATCGATGAGATCGATGCCGTGGGACGTCAGCGCGGAGCTGGCTTGGGCGGCGGTCACGACGAGCGCGAGCAGACGCTCAACCAGCTGCTGGTCGAGATGGACGGCTTTGAGGAAAGCGAGTCGGTCATCCTGATCGCCGCCACCAACCGCCCCGACATTCTGGATCCGGCGCTGCTGCGTCCCGGTCGTTTTGACCGTCAGGTTACGGTCGACCGTCCGGATGTGAAGGGCCGCGAGCAGATCTTGCGCGTGCATGCCGAGAACAAGCCGATGGACGAGGACGTTAAGTTTGAGAAGCTCGCCCAGATGACCGTTGGCTTCACTGGTGCCGATCTGGCAAATCTGCTCAACGAGTCTGCGCTGTTGGCTGCCCGCCGCCATCGTTCCGTGATCTCGATGGACGAGGTCGAGGAATCGATGGAGCGCGTGATTGCCGGACCGCAGCGCAAGGGTCGCGTGATGACCGAGGCCGAGCGCACCACGATTGCCTACCACGAGAGCGGTCACGCCCTGGTGGGTCACATCCTGGAGCACTCCGATCCGGTCCACAAGATCTCGATCGTCAGCCGCGGCCAGGCGCTGGGCTACACGCTGCAGCTTCCGCAGGAGGACCACTTCCTCAAGACCAAGAACGAGATGCTCGACGAGCTCGCCGTGTTCTTGGGCGGTCGCGTTGCCGAGGAGCTCATGTGCGATGACATCACGTCGGGCGCGAGCAACGATCTGGAGCGCGCAACCAAGATGGCGCGCGAGATGGTCACGCGCCTGGGCATGAGCGAGGAGCTGGGCACGCAAGTGTTTGGCGAGGCGCAACATCAGGTGTTCCTTGGTCGCGATTACGCCGATCACCAGGATTACTCCGAGGAGACGGCGCGCCGCATCGATATCGAGGTCCAGCGCATTATGCGTGAGGCCCATCGTCGTGCGGTCGAGATTCTGGACGCCCGTCGCGATCAGCTCGATCTGATGGCGAAGGTGCTGCTTGAGCGCGAGACCGTCGAGGGCGACGCCGTGAACGCCCTGCTCGACAACGAGTGGAATGCCTACCTTGAGCGCGAGGGCGATATCCTGGCGGCCAAGGAGGAGCGCAATGCCAAGGCGGCCGGCATGCCGACCAAGAAGCGCGTGCCTCGAATGAGCGAGGAGGAGCTGGCGGCTGATGCCGCGGCCTTTGCGCAGGCGGCCATGCAGGAGGATGCCGAAGCCGCATCCGATGATGCTGACGATGACCATGCCGTCGTCGATGCCGACACCGACGCCGACAAATAGTCTTTGTGGCGAAAGCCTCCGCGGGGAAACCTGCGGAGGCTTTTTCTTTTGAGCGATATGGGGCCGTCTGTTGATTGGGGACAGACTTAAATGAGCGTTTTCACGCATTTAAGTCTGTCCCCAATCAACATTGCTGCGGCACTTTGCTCGGCTAAAGCGTACAATAGCGCCTATGCGAAAGGGGAACAGATGATCAACGAAACTATGTATGCTCGCGGTGCGGAAAGCTCCATCATCCGTGAGATTTTTAGCTATGGCCTTGAGCGCAAGGCGCAGATCGGTGCGGAAAACGTATTCGATTTTTCGCTGGGCAATCCGAGCGTTCCGGCACCCGCTGCTGTGGCGGAGTCCATTAAGAAGGCCCTGGAGCTGCCGAGCGACCAGCTGCACGGCTACACGCCCGCACCGGGCCTGCCGCAATGTCGTGCCGCTGTGGCCGAATCGCTCAACCGCCGCTTTGGCACGAGCTATGAGGGCAAAGACGTCTTTATGACGGTGGGTGCCGCGGCTTCGCTCACCTGCGCGCTCAACGCCGTTACGAATCCGGGCGACGAGGTTATTGTTATCGCCCCGTACTTTCCGGAGTATCGCGTTTGGATTGAGAAGGCCGGCTGCACGTGTGTCGAGGCGCTTGCCAACGAGGACACATTCCAGCTGAGCGTGGATAACGTATTCAAGGCGATCACCGACAAGACGGCAGCCGTCATTATCGACTCGCCCAACAACCCGACCGGTGCCGTATATACGCGCGACACGCTGACGCGACTGGCCAATGTTCTGCGCGAGGCCAACGCTCAGCGCGATCCCGAGAATCCGATTATGCTCATCTCGGATGAGCCGTACCGCGAGATCGTGTACGGTGCCGAGGTGCCTTGGGTGCCCTCGATCTACGAGCACACCATCGTGTGCTACTCGTATTCCAAGTCGCTGTCGCTGCCGGGTGAGCGCGTGGGGTGGATCTTGGTTCCCAACACCAATCCGCAGGCTGCCCGTCTGATGCCGGCCGTTGCCGGTGCCGCCCGTACGCTGGGCTTCGTGTGCGCGCCGGCGCTCTTTCAGCGCGTAATTATCGACTGCATCGATGAGCCGAGTGACGTTGAGGCCTATGCACGCAACCGCACCGCGCTTACCGACGCACTAGCGGAGTATGGCTACACCTATGTTGAGCCGGATGGCGCGTTCTACCTATGGGTGAAAGCATTGGAGCCCGATGCGAATGCGTTTTGCGAGCGCGCAAAGAAGTATGAGTTGCTTGCGGTTCCCTCGGACAGCTTTGGTATGCCGGGTTGGTTCCGCCTGGGCTATTGCGTGAGCTACGAAACGATTGTCAATTCGCTACCCGCTTGGAAACAGTTGGCGGACGAGTATCGTTAAAAGTAAAGCGCTCTGCCTACAATGTTTTACGTGAAACGGGGTTTGGTGTTAAGCCGGACCCCGTTGTCATGGACGTTGTGTCTTTGGGATGGAGTGGTTTTACGACTATCGAAGGCTATGCGTACAATGAATATAAGCGACGGCCGTGCCAGATAAGGAGACCTGATGCCCTACCTGCTTTCTTGTGACATTCATACCCATACGATGTTCTCTGCGCATGCATATTCGACCATTGAGGAGAATGTGTACTGGGCGGCAGAGCGTGGTCTGCAGGTGCTCGGATCTGCCGACCATTTGAGCTCTATGGTTACGGCTTGCCCCAATGACCTGCGCAGTTACCAGTTCTTTATCAACCAGGATATCTGGCCGCGCATTTGGAGCGGCGTGCTGGTGCTGCGTGGTGCCGAGGCCGATATCGTTTCGCTGGACGGAAGCCTGTTTGGCGAGGACACTCCTGTCACGCTCGATATTGCCGGCGATTCGTACAGCCGTCAGCATTCGCTGTTCGATTTGGTTACGCGTAATTTGGATTATTTGGTTGCGAGCGTGCATAATCCGCAGATTGCTGAGGGCGCGACGCTGGCCCAGACGACCGAGATGTATATCAATGCCCTGGAGCACCCCAAGGTGTTCATGCTGGGTCACACGGGGCGTTCGGGCGTGCCGTTCGATATCGACGAGGTGCTGTTGGCAGCTAAGGCCAAGCACAAGATTATCGAGATCAACAACCATAGTCTTGAACACGGTGTCGACACTGAGCATTGGGCCGTATGCCGCAAGATTGCCGAGCGCTGCGCCGAGCTGGGCGTGGGCATTGGCGTGTCGACCGATGCCCACATTGGCATGGCCATTGGCAAGCTCGATCACGCGCGCAAGATGCTCGACGAGATTCACTTCCCACTGGATTTGATCGTGACGCGCGACCGCGAGACGCTGCTGTGCGAGATGGCGGCAGCCGGCGTGTGCGATCTGCGCAATGGGATGTAGCGGAGTTTATAAACCAAGCGAAGGGGGCGGCCCAGGCGGGTCGCCCCCTTTCTTGTCCCAAAAATCTACTGAGGTTGGTTAGCGGCGTTCGAGGACCGCTACGGTTTCGGTGTGGTCGGTGTGAGGGAACATGTCGACTGGCGTGATCTTGAGCAGGCGATAGCCTCCGTCGAGGAGCTGGTGCAGGTCGCGCTCTTGGGTCACGGGGTTGCAGCTGATATAGGTGATGCGGCGCGGCTTAAGTGCGCAGGCAGCTTCGAGGAACTCGGGCGTGGAGCCGGCGCGCGGCGGGTCGATGGAAAGAACGTCGACGCGTTCGTTGTTGTCGGCGGCATCCAGGATGTAGTCGGTGGCGTCGTCGGCCATAAACCAAGCGCTGCGGGTGAGGCCGTTGAGCTCGGCATTGCGACGTGCGTCGGCAATGCCCGCCGGGTTGCGCTCAACGCCGAGCAGCATAATGCCGATACCCTTGTTCTGGGCATCTTTAGCTGCGCAAAGACCGATGGTACCGCTGCCACAGTAGGCATCCATGAGCACATCGCCCTGGTGCAAATCCATGCCGTCGATAGCGAGCTGATAGAGCAGCTCGGTCTGTTGCGGGTTGGTCTGATAAAACGCGGTGGGGGAGATGTCGAATTCGCAGCCGAGCAGCTGGTCGCGCATGCATTCGGCGCCATACACGATGCGGGTTTCCTCGCCGAGGATGGCGTTGCCGGGGCGTCCGTTGATGTTTTGGGCGACGGTGACGATGCGCGGATCGAGTGCGGCGACAGCCTCAAAGAACTCCTGCGCATGCGGCAAGTCGCGCTGAGCGGTCACGAGCGTGACCATGACCTGGTCGGTACGCCAACCGCAGCGGACGACGGCATAGCGAAGCAAACCAAGATGCTTGTCCTCATTAAAGGCGGGAATATGCAGCCGCTCAGCTTCGCGTGCGATGCCGTTGAGAATCTGACGGGCGCCCGGTGCCTCGACGGGGCATTCGGGTACGGCAACGATCTTGTGCGTGCCGCGCTCAAAGAAACCGCAACGGACAGCGCCCTCCTTACCGGGAGCAAAGGGAGTGGCGGCCTTATGGCGAAAACCGCGCGGCGCAGGATATTTGCCCGGGTCGCCCAGGGTGACACCCATGCCACGAATAGGATCTACAGCAATGCCCTCACGCTCACAAAGCGAAGCAAAAAGCTCCTCCATAGCAGCCTGCTTAGCTGCCAACTGCTTTTTATAAGGACGATTGAGCGCCGTGCATCCGCCACAAGCTCTCATGATGGAACAGGGAGACTTGGGATCCACAGCCTCACGCGCAGACGGAACCGGATTCTTATACGGGCGCTTGGAGCGAGTCTGAGATGCCTTATCCTCGCTCCGACGAGAGCCGGGACGCTTGGCCTTAGCCTTGCCCTTAGCCGACTTACCCTTCGCATTCAGAGACGACTTGGATTTCTTAGAAGATTTTTTCTCCCCCGACCCCTCAGCCGCCTCGATCAAAGCACGACGAGCCTTACGCTCCGCACGAGATTCTGCCATGAATTAACCCCACTAATTTACAAATTGAAATCTGAAAGCATTGTATCGTGCCAAGCTAGCGGACGATATGCAAGCGCCCACTTCATGTCAGTGATAAACCCAACGACGTTTGCCCGCCGGGTGCCGGGGCAGGGGTTAAGTTTGTCGCGAGTTCCGCACGAACAGGAGAGCACTTAATGTGCTCTCCGTCGTGAGCAGGACTGTAGAGCAGCAAACTTAACCCCTGCCCCGGCACCCGGCGGGCAAACCCTCCCTTGTACTCCATCTCACTAAAGTGTATGATTCTGGACGTTACACGACTCACTTTACTTAACTAAAGTGCCATCAAGGGGGGATACCATGAACACCGATATGTCTCGTCGTCAGTTTGTTGGTCTAGCCGGCTCGCTCGCTACGGTGCTTGGCCTTGGTCTTGTCGGTTGCGGCGGTGGTGCCGGCAAGGGCTCCGCTGCTGGCTCTGCCGCGGCCAAGGATGTGAAGGGCGCTGCGGAGTCCAAGAAGCTCGTGGTGGGCTTTGATAAGTCCTATCCTCCGTACGGCTTTGTGGGCGACGATGGCGAGTACACCGGCTTTGATCTCGATCTGGCCAAGGCTGTTGCCGATAAGCAGGGCTGGGAGGTCAAATACGAGGCCATCGACTGGGATGCCAAGGATACGCTGCTTAACTCGGGCGCCATCAACTGCATCTGGAATGGCTTTACCATGGAGGGCCGTGAGGACGACTACACGTTCTCCGAGCCGTACATGCTCAACGAGCAGGTGCTGGTGGTAAAGAAGGATGCAGGCATCAAGAGCTGGGACGATCTTGCCGGCAAGACCGTGATTACCCAGACCGATTCCGCTGCGCAGGATGTGCTTGAGGGTGACCAGAAGGATCTGGCGGCGACGTTTGCCACGCTCGACACCATCGGTGAGTACAACACGGCGTTTATGCAGCTCGAGAGCGGCGCGGTCGATGCCGTGGCTTGCGACCTTTCGATTGCCCAGTATCAGCTTGCCGCCAAGCCCGATGCTTATACGCAGCTTGATGAGCCGCTGTCCAGCGAGCACTACGCCGTCGGCTTTAAGAAGGGCGACACCAAGTCGGCCGACGCCGTGACCGAGTCGCTCAAGGCACTCTACGATTACGGTACGGTTAAGGATCTCTGCGACAAGTATTCAAGCTATGGTCTATCTTTCGATAATTGGGTGCTCAAGTAATGTCTATTCAGGTCATGATGCAGATGCTTGGCCAGGGATTCTTGGTCAGTTTGCAGTTGTTTGTGCTGACACTGCTGGGGTCGATTCCGCTGGGAATCCCCGTGGCGTTTATGCGCATGAGCAAAATCGCGCCGCTTCGCTGGATTGCGCGCATCTACATTTCGGTCATGCGCGGTACGCCGCTCATGCTGCAGATGTTTGCCATCTACTTTGCCCCGTACTACGTGTTTGGCATTTCGCTCACGCCCGATTCCAAGTGGACGGCGTGCGTCGTGGCGTTCATCATCAACTACGCCGGTTACTTTGCCGAGATCTATCGCTCGGGCTTGCAGTCCATTCCGCGCGGTCAATACGAGGCTGCCGAGGTGCTGGGCTATTCGCGCGTGCAGACGTTTCTGTATATCGTGATGCCGCAGGTCGCCAAGCGTATTCTGCCGGCGATGGGCAACGAGATCATCACGCTGGTCAAGGACACGTCGCTGGCGTTTGCCATTGGCGTGGGTGAGATGTTCTCGACGGCCAAGGCGCTGGTCGCCTCGCAGGTGAGCATGGTGCCGTTTGCGATCGCGGCGCTGATTTACTGGGTCTTTAATTTCGTCGTCGAGATGCTGCTGGGCGCCGCCGAGAAAAAATTGGATTACTACCATGATTAATTCGGTAATGAATATATCGAACGCGCGTAAGGCGTTTGGCGGCAATGAGGTGCTCAAGGATATCTCGCTTGAGGTGAAGCGTGGCGAGGTCGTGGCGATTATCGGGCCTTCGGGTGGCGGCAAGTCCACGCTGCTGCGGTGTGCCACGCTGCTCGAGACACTCGACGGAGGCTCGCTCTCGTTTGGCGACCTTGCCGTTGCGACGGATGCGGGTTCGGGCGCGGTCTATGCGAAGGGCGATGTGCCCAAGCAGGCGCGCTCGCGATTCGGCCTGGTGTTCCAAAATTACAACCTGTTCCCGCACTATACGGTGATGAAAAACATCACCGATGCGCCGATTCGCGTGCTTAAGCGTCCGCGCGAGCAGGCGGAAGCCCGCGCTCACGAGCTGATTGCACAAATGGGGCTGACGGGCAACGAGAACAAGGTGCCGTGTGAGCTTTCGGGCGGTCAGCAACAGCGTGTGAGTATCGCCCGCGCCCTGGCGCTCGATCCGGAAATCTTATTCTTTGACGAGCCGACCTCGGCGCTCGATCCCGAGCTAACGGCCGAGGTGCTGCGTGTCATTAAAGACCTGGCGGCGCAGAATATGACGATGGTGATCGTGACCCATGCGATGCAGTTTGCGCGCGATGTTGCCGATCGCGTGGTCTTTATGGACGGAGGCCGCATTGTCGAGGAGGGCCCGGCCGAGCAGGTTATCGATCATCCGCGTGAGCAACGTACCCGTGAGTTCTTGAGTCGTATCGAGGGCTAAGCTCAGCTATGTATTGAGAAGAAGCCGCCGCGGGTCTTATGGACTGCGGCGGCTTTTATTTGTATCGATGGGGTTTAATAATCGCCTGGCATACTTGCTCTGTCCTCTCGCCGCCTGTATTCATACGTGCGCCGAAAGGTATGCATGGACAGCCGCCCGTGAGGGTAGGGTGGTGGCATAGGACATTTGGAGGGTGAGTCGGCTCGGCTGCCGACCATGCTGCTCCCGGGATGGCACCGACCGCGAACTCTCCCCGTTGGCGTCGCGCATTGCGCGCGGCCCTGCAAGGAGGTCATCATGGGTGCTCCCAAGACCGGTAACGTAAGGAACGTGGTGCTCGTAGGCCAAGGCGGGGTGGGCAAGACTTCACTCGCCGAGGCCATGCTCCACCTTTCCGGCAAGACCGCCCGCCTGGGCGGCCACGACGGCACCAAGCCCACGCTCGACTATGACCCCGAAGAGGTCAAGCGTGCATTTTCCATCTCGACGACCATCGCGCCGATCGACTGGAAGGGCGCGCGCATCAATGTGCTCGATGCCCCGTGCTACCCCGATTTTATCGGCGACGCCTTTGCCGCGATGAGCGTCTGCGAGACGGCTCTGTTTGTGGTCGACGCCGAGGCCGGCCCGCAGCCTACGACGGTTAAGCTCTGGTATGCCGCCGAGGACCTGCGACTGGCGCGTGCGGTGTTCGTAAACCGCCTGTCGCGCTCCGAGGCCAGCTTTGCGACCACGATGGACCTGCTGCAAGAGCGCTTTGGCACGCGCCTGGGCGCCGTGACCCTTCCCTGGGGCGAGGGCGAGGACTTTGACGGCATCATCGACCTGGTGCGCATGAAGGCGCGCCATTGCAACGGCACCGAAGCCGTTGAGTCGGAGATTCCCGAGGAGTATCGTGCCCAGGCCGAGGAAGCCCATGACCATCTGTGCGAGCTGGTGGCCGAGGCTGACGATGAACTGATGATGAAGTACTTGGAAGGCGAGGAGACGCTGACGCAGGAGGAGCTTGAAGGCCTGCTGTCGAAGGCGATCGCCGAGCGCATCTTTGTGCCGGTCTTTGCGGGCGATTGCATTAAGGAGCAGGGCGTCAACTCGCTGATGGACGACATCGCCACATACTTCCCGGCGCCGACCGACTACGGCGAGATGCCGCTTATCGACGGCGATTCGCTCAAGATTTCAAGCGACGATGATCGTCCGGTGGCGTTTGTGTTTAAGACCCTGGCCGATCCGCAGCAGGGTCGCATCAGCTTTATTAAGGTGCTGACGGGTACGCTTGAGCCGGGCCTTGAGCTGGTCAACGCGCGCACGCGCAAGGGCGACCGTCTGGCTCACCTGTATGTGATGTGCGGCCGCGACATGACCGAGGTCGGTCACGCCTATGCCGGCGACATTATCGTGGCACCCAAGCTGGCGGCCGAGACGGGCGATACGCTCTCGATTACCGGCAAGGTCGAGGCTGCGGCGTTTAAGTTCCCCAACTCGCAGTACCGCATCGCCATCGAGGCTGAGAATCGCGGCGACGAAGAGAAGCTCTACACGTTTATCGAGAAGGCCTGCAAGGCCGATCCGACCATGAGCATCGATCGTGACGAGGAGACGGGCCAGACCATTATCTCCGCCGTTGGTGAGGCGCAGGTTTCGGTGCTGCTCAACCGTTTGGAGGATCGCACCAAGGTCGTGGCCAAGAGCGTGCCGATCCGCATTCCGTATCGCGAGACCATTCGCCGTACGGCAAGCGCGCAGGGCCGCCACAAGAAACAGACTGGCGGTGCCGGTCAGTATGGCGACTGCTGGCTGCGCGTTGAGCCGCTCATTGGGCCCGACGGCACGAGCGATGGCTATGAGTTTGTAGACGAGGTCGTGGGTGGCCGCATCCCGCGCTCGCTCATCCCCGCCGTGGACAAGGGTGTCCAGGAGACCATGAAGGACGGCATCATTGCCGGCTACCCGCTCACGGGCATTCGCGTGGCTGTGTACGACGGCTCGTATCACAGCGTCGACTCCAACGAGATGGCGTTCCGCGCGGCGGCTCGCATCGGCCTGCGCAAGGCGTGCGCCGATGCCGACCCGGTGGTGCTGGAGCCCATCGAGGAAATCACGGTGACTATTCCCGAAAGCTACGCCGGCGCTGTGATGGGCGACATCTCGGCATCGCGCGGTCGCGTGACGGGCATGGAGACCGATGAGCGCGGCGACACCGTGGTCATTGCCCAGGCGCCGCTGGCAGAGCTGACGGATTATTCGACGCGCCTGCGCTCTATCACGCGCGGCACGGGTGACTTTACCATGAAGCCCGCTGGCTACGAGCAGGTTCCCTACGATGTTCAGGCCAAGCTGGTCGAGCGCTATGAGGAGGGCCGCGCCAAGTAGCGTGTGGTTTTGCCTGCAATGTGGACGCTGACGAAAAGGCCGCCCTGGGTAATCCAGGGCGGCCTTTTTTGATCCCATGGGGACGGAGGAAAACGAATCATTTTTGGGTTACGGGCGGTGCGGTCGGCACTAGTCTCCGGATGCCTGGTTGCGGCCGGTGGCGTAGTCGATCTGCACGTGCGGCTGCAGGTTGTAGCAGTACACGTGGAAGCAGAGGGTCTTGCCGTGGTCCTCGACCGATTGCGCCTCAAGGCGCACGCCGCGGCAGACAAGTTCCTCTTCGTTATACATGGGTGTGACGCGATAGAGCACGTGGTTGCCCGTCTCGCGGATGTAGCCGAGAATCTGCTCCTCAAACGGCAGCATGCCCGTCTCGTTGAGATAACGCGTGCCGGTGAGGAGATTCTTGCGGTTGGCGTTTTCGCCGCAGAGCGACCAGGCGATGAGATGGCAGCGGTTGTAGAGGCTCTGGCCCGGAATAAAGTCGTAGCGCTGCTGGCGCCATCCAGCGGGATGGATACGCGAGATATCGCCGCGCTCGCCTTGACCGAGTGATTCGGGGCCCACGCAGGCGAGCGCTTTGCGGGTGCGGCCCAGGCTGTCAAGCTTGGAGAACTTCTTAAAGCAACCCTCTTCTGTAGCGCGCTCGTATTCATCGAGCGTGAATGATGGTGTGCCGAGCGGGTGCGTGCTGTCGGCGCGCAGGGCAACGTAGGGGTTGCCGGCGTAGTCGGGAATGCTGCTGAGATAAACACCGCGGGCGCGGTTGAGGTCGGGGTTTTCGACCTCGTCGATGGGGGTGGCGGCGCTGTCCGCGGAAGCGCCGTCGCCGGTGTCGGTTGTGGCGGAATCGGAGCCATCGCCAGAGTCCTGGCTGTTTTGAGGGTCCGGGGAGCTCGCCGTTCCTGATTCGAGCCGATCGACCAGGTCCGCCTCGTCGTCGGTGCGGCTGGGACTTTCGTTTTGTTTTTCGGCCAGAGCTGCCGCCTGTTCATCACTTTGCGGCGACAACAACTTGGGCGCTCCGTCGAGCGACCCTGTGAACAGCGCAAACCCCAGCACCACGGCGGCGCCGATGGAAAGTACTTGCTTGTAGGCGGACTTGCGCGACATTGCGGCTCCTGGATGGACGGTTGGGAATCTACCAGTCTAGCAGGAGCCGGCAGGGGCCGTTCTGTCGAACAAATACTCAAGATTTGGGATAGACGCTACTGATTCATTTGCCTCATATGGAGCTGCGGTGGTTGTGTATGTGGGGCTATTTTGCGTTTCCCCAGATAAAACCCGCCAAAATAAACCTGTCCCTTTTTGGCAGGTTAATCGGGGGACTATTTCACCGCAACTTAGGGCACGGTTAGGGAGTGTGCACCTTAAAGAGTGGTGCCCTTGATTAGAGAGGTCGCGCTCGTCTCTCTAATTGTCTCTCTAAAGAGAAAGCCAGTTAAAGAGATAACATTGGGCTATCTAACAGTGAATTCGATACATCTCTCTAAATGTCTCTCTAAAATAAGGTGCTTATCTCTCTAAAGTTAGAGAGATATACTATACTTTAGAGAGATAAATCTATCGTTTTAGAGAGACGGAATGCCAATGCTGCTGGATGAACCTCTTGGCCTTATCGTTGAGCGCCTTCGCAGGCGGGGGACTGATGACGCATCGGTAGAAGTTAAAGCCTGCACGAATAAATTGAGCGCAGACGTATGGGAGACAGTGAGCGCTTTTGCGAACACTGCGGGTGGGCTCATTATTTTGGGCCTAAACGAAGCCGAAGGATTTGTTCCTTCGGCTAACTTTGCTATCGATAGGGTGCGCGATCAGTTTGTTTCGGGTATCGGAGACGGAGGCTCAGCGGCAGTGGTGACCCATGCGCCACGGTACGAGCTTGATCGAGGCGAGGTCGACGGGCTCCAGGTGCTTCTGGTGCGCATCTTTGAACTTGAGCTTAAAGCGAAGCCTTGCTATATCGGCGCGCGCGGCGTGCAGAACGGTAGCTACAAGCGCGTGGATGATAAAGATATCAAGATGTCACCCGCTGAGCTATATGAGCTGCAGAGTGCGTTGCTTCCGAGCGATGCAGACGGCACGGTGGTTTCGGAGGCAACAGTCGAGGATTTGGATCCAGATGTCGTGCGGTCTATTATCGCAAATCGCCGGCTGCAGACCCCCCGCGTTTTGCGCGGGGCCGATACGCTGGAAAAGCAGCTGGTCAGACTCAATATCACTACAAAGGATGGTGCGGTGAAGCTCGCAGGGCTTCTGTCGGCGGGAATTTACCCCCAGCAGTTCTATCCCAAACTCATGATTGATGTCGCCGTTCATTCCGATGTGGAAAAATCTGCACCCGGGCAACCCCGGTTTATTGACCGCCAGTTGTGCGATGGCCCGATTCCGGCTTGCATCGAAGATGCCCTTGTCGCGATTGGACGGAACTTGCGCAAAGCGGCGATAGTGCAAGGCGCTGGCAGAAGGGAGGATTGGGAAGTTCCCCAGGAGGTTTTGCGCGAGGCCTTGGCAAACGCCTGCATCCATCGAGAATATTCGCCCATGTTTGTGGGGCAGGCCGTGAGTGTCGATATCTATCCAGACAGAATAGAGATCAAAAACCCCGGTGGGCTTTGGGGCGGAAAGACGGTGGACAATCTTGCAGACGGGGAATCGCGCTGCCGAAACCCAAAGCTCATGAGCCTAATGGGGGCGACGCCGTTAGAGCATGCCGAGGGGCCCGTTGCAGAAAGCCAGGGATCTGGTATCCCGGCTATGATTCGCGAGATGGAGTCTCGTTCGCTTGGAAGGCCGAAATTTATCGTTAAGGCCGATTCGTTTACGGTGCTGCTTTCCCGGCACGGGGCGGAGCTTGCTGAAAACCGCACGTGGATTCAGAGCCATGTGGGCACCGAGCTGACGGATCGCGAGGAAACATTGCTCATGTTTATGCGGGAGCATGGGTGCGTATGCGATGTTCAAAAAATACGAGAGGCCCTGAAGTGGGATTCGGATGACATTCGCCTGATCTGCGGGAATCTTGTCGATAAACATGTCCTGTCAAAATGTGGCAAAGACACGTTTGAGATTATCGATATGAGCAGAGAATCGTCAGCTTCGACAGCGGATAGGATCCTGGAGGCTCTCAGAGCCGAAGTGGATATGACGGCGCGAGAAATAGCGGTTGCATCGGGGGTCAAAATTTCGTCCGTCCGCTACCATCTGCCAAAAATGGCGGATAAAGGACTCATCGAAGTAATGGGTTCATCGACGAGCCGCAACCGCCGCTATCGGAAGAAGTAGATGCAGCCGAGTCGCCCCTCTTGTGTCTCTCGAAGTGAGATGGGTGCTAGGGGGGCGACTGCCTCGCGATATTTCCCCAGATAAAACCTGCCAAAATAAACCTGTCCCTTATTGGCGGGTCAGTTAACGCAGTGCAGGGGTTGAGCATATGCGAGCGAGCGGTCTCCGGGTGCGGTAAGGTGACGTGAAACAAGCGGGCGCTGACCTTTTGGTCGCGCCCGTGAAGTTGAACGTCAGATTGCCGTGTCCGG
>URDZ01000030.1:0-18930 GCA_900546725.1 uncultured Collinsella sp.
ACGAAAACAGCAGCGGCATTATGTAAATCAGTGGAAGGAGCAAAATAAACTTACGAGCACGCCCTCCTTGTGGCCCACGGCGCGGCCGGTCGCAAAGGCGTCGTCGTTCTCGACGGGGATGATCTCGTCATAGACCTGGGTGTCGAGGACGTCGGGCACAAAACCGGCGCCGATACCCTGGATCTTGTGCGGGCCGGCTTGGCCCTTGGAGAGCACCGGGGAAGTGGCGGGCTCGACGGCGACGACCTTGATTTCGGGGTTCTGCTCCTTAAGGAACTCACCCACGCCGGTCACGGTGCCGCCGGTTCCAACGCCGGCGACGAAGATGTCGACCTCGCCGTCGGTGTCATCCCAGATCTCGGGGCCGGTCGTGGCCTTGTGGATGGCGGGGTTGGCGGGGTTCACAAACTGGCCGGCGATGATGCTGTTTGGCGTCTCCTTCTGCAGTTCCTCGGCCTTGGCGATGGCGCCCTTCATGCCCTTGGAACCGTCGGTGAGCACGAGCTGTGCGCCATATGCCTGCATAAGCTTGCGGCGTTCGACGGACATAGTCTCGGGCATGGTGATGATCACCTTGTAGCCGCGAGCCGCCGCCACCGAGGCGATGCCGACGCCGGTGTTGCCACTCGTGGGCTCGATGATGGTGTAGTCGCCGCCGCGCACGAGCTTGCCGGCCTTCTCGGCCTCGTCGATCATGTTCTTGGCGACGCGGTCTTTGACGGAGCCGGCGGGGTTGAAGTATTCCAGCTTGACGAGCACGCGGGCCTTGAGGTCCTCATCGGCCTCAAAGTGAGTGAGCTCCAGAAGCGGAGTGTGGCCGATAAGCTGATCGATGGACGTGTAAACATTGCTCATGGTGAACCTCCAAAGTGTTCAAATGACTGGATACCGTGTGGTTTTACGGTGTGTGTAGCAGCGAAACCCACAAACCTTATGGGTTGTTCGTTTTGCTGTTGGCAAGCATAGTAGACAGTAAAGCCTAGTAACGCAATAGGAAATAGAAGATTATTACGAGTCGATTAACCATCTTGACCGGAACGGGTATTTTCAAAACCAATATTTCGGCTAGAATTTCTACGGACTAAATGACCGAAAGGCAGCACTATACATGTTGGTTTCTACTAAGGGCAGATATGCCCTGCGCGTTATGGTCGATCTGGCCGAGCACCAGGCAGCCGGTCGCATCCCGCTCAAAGAGATCGCGGCGCGACAGGGGATTTCCGAGAAATATCTCGAGAACATTTTGGCTACGCTCGTGCGCGCCAACATGCTCTCGGGCATGCGCGGCAAGGGCGGCGGCTATGTGCTCACGCGCCCGCCCGAGCAATACACGGTGGGCGAGATCTTGCGCCTGACCGAGGGCAGTCTGGCGCCGGTCGCCTGCCTGGATGGCGACTGCAAGGGCTGCTCGCGTTCGGATGAGTGCCCCACGCTCGACGTGTGGAAGAACCTGGACAAGCTCATCAACGACTACCTCGACGGTGTGACGCTCGATCAACTTGTCGCTCCCAACCATGGCTACGACTACGTCATCTAACCCACACCTGCATTTGGGGACGGGGTGGAAATGGTAGATTTTCTCGCCCTTTGAGACTTGGCAAATCAGAAGGCCGCCCATTTTTGCGATGGGCGGCCTTCGTTTTGGGCTGTTGAGACGGACACGGCCGGAATGGCCGTTTTAGTCCTCGGCGATGCTGTCGAGGATGCTGCGCGTGATGGACACCAGGATGCTGCCCATAAAGGCCGATCCAAAGCTGGCGATGGAGATGCCGACGCCCAGCAGGTTGACCGACAGGTAACTCGCGAGCTCAAGTATAAAGCTGTTGACGACAAGCTGGAAAATGCCCAGCGTAATGATCGTGAGCGGCAGCGAGATGACGGTCAGGAACGGTTTGACGAACGAATCGACAATGTTCAGGAACAGTCCCACAAAGGCAAAGCAGACCCAGGTCTCGGCAAAGCCGAAGGGTTGGATACCGGGGACGAGGAACGTGGCGATCGCGATGGCGATCGAGGTGAAGAGCCAGTTAAGCATAAAGCGCATGGCGTGAATCCTTTCTTGCGCCGGGATTGCTGGCGTCGCGTGAAGCGGCTTACGGCGGCGACCTGGATGGTTGCGCGGGCGCGCCGCGGTGTTTGGGCGCCCATTGTCTCAAATATTCGTGGAGCTTACGTGCGCATATGGTTTCTAAACGGCGTTCGTCCTGAAAAACGCGCCGCTGGCAGAGAGTCTTGTCGCTTTAGTTTGGTGGTGTGCTACACTGCTACGGGCAAAAGCCACAGGCGTTGCCCTATTGCATAGAACGGGTGAACGATGCCCGATGTCAGTATCAACTTCGATGCCTTTTGGCGGGTTTGGCGGTGATCGATGAATATCGAGAACATGTTTGACAAGCCTGATGTCAAGCAGCTGGTCCACGCATTTAGCCTTTTGGACGACGAGAAGGATATCCAAGCGTTTTTGACCGATATCTGCACGCCGCGCGAGATTTGCGACCTTTCTCAGCGTTTGCAGGTTGCGCGCTATTTGGACGAGGGCGAGCCTTATGTTGAGGTTCAGGCCCGTACCGGCGCTTCGTCCACCACGGTGAGCCGCGTTTCAAAGGCGCTGAACGGCGAGTACGGTGGCTACCGCAAGATCCTCATTAAGTTGGAGGATGGCGAGTAGGCCAGCGACAACATTGAATTACGAAGAACCGTCCCTCCGGGGGCGGTTTTTTGATCCCTTGGGGACGGAGGAAAACGAATCACCGGGTTAGACTGACCCCCTCTGTGATCCATTTTCCTCCGTCCTCAAGGGATCAAATCTGTTGGCGTGGGGCAAATCTGTCCGCTTGGGCGGGTAGGATGGATGCATTGATTATTGCGAACAGTTTGAGCGGAGGACCATGCCTGTTCGAATCTATACCACCAATGCCGGCACGGATTTGAGCGATGCCGAGGCGGCGCTACTGGCCGACCTGGTTGCCCGCCACGGGCGCGCTGTTCTGTTGGCGCCAACATTTGCCGAGCTCGACCTGTGCCGCCATGATGCGGCGGAAGCCGGGGTTTCACTGGGTGTCGACTACAAGACGCCCACATCGTGGCTCAGCTCGCTGTGGGAGCTTATGGGCGATGGCCGCAGCTTTGTGGACAACCTTCAGCGCCAGATGCTGTTCTCGGACATGATCGACCGCCGCGACGACGCCGCTCTGCAGCCGCTTTCGCGCAGCCAGGGCACAGTGCGCATGCTCGCGCGCATGGCCCGCGACGTGTTGCCGGGCGTTGCGGGGACGGGTGCCGAACGATGCCGTGGCGACAACTGCCGGCCTGAGCCAAAAAGCGATGCCGAGGCTCGTGTGTTCGAGCTTTTGCGCGCCTACGCGGGCGGTTTGGACCGTCGAGATATGGTTGAGCCCTGCGAGGCAGCTGACATTATGGCCGGTGCCTTGGCCGATAGCCTGCCGGCGTGCGCCCGCGCCGTATGCGTGCGCGGTACCACGTCGTTTACGCACGGTCTACTCGAGCTGCTGTCTGCCGTGGCGAACAATGGGGGAGAGGTCGTCGTGCTGCTTGCCCGCGAGCAGGCGGCGATGCGCGAGGAGCTTGCCACGGCATTTGATGCCCGCGGTGTGCTGTTTGAGATCGCGCCGCTGGGGGAGGACGCCGTCGCGTCTGATGTCGCTTGCGGGGCCGCCGCTCAGCCTGCCTTTATTGAGGTCGCCGGCCCCCATGCCCGTGCTCATGTCTATGCGGACGCCATCGATAAGTTGGTGAAAGCGCACAAGGAGTCCAAGGCCGATAAAGCTACTGCAACGCCCGCCGACCCCGTGCGCGTGCTCGTCGTTTCTGCCCGGGCACCCCAGCTGTTCGGCGAGCTCGCCGCCCGTTTGGCGGCGCGTCACATTGCGGCCGAGACGACTGAGTTCACGGCGTTTTCCCAGTCCATCGCGGGCAGGCAGTTTACGGCGCTCGCCAACCTGATCGAGCGTATGAAAGCCGCCGACGAGGGCACCGCTTCCAAGACTGAGTGGTGGCCCGCGCCGGAGCTTACCGACTGGATCTACAGTCCGCTTTCGGGCGCTGATGCCGTCAATGCCCGTACCTTCGATAAGAATATGCGTCTCTCGCGCAGCAAGACTACCGCGGGCGTCAAGAGCCTGCTGCAGAGCGTTCAGGGCCAGGTGAGGGGCGCGCGCAAGGCGACGAGCGACGATAACTGGTTTAAGAACGTACCGTGTGTGGTCTCGGACGTGTTCCAGGCGCTGTGGCGTGACAAGCCCGTGACGGCGCTTAAGGCCATGCTTGCCGTTGCCGAGGCGTTGCCCGATCGCGCTCTAGGCGGCCTTGACGGCCAGGCCCGTCGCCAGGCAGAGACGGCTTTGCTGCGCCATGCCATCGACATCCTTATGAACGATGCTCGCGCGCTCGACGTGTCGCAGGCCGCGACCGTGCCGGTTCTCGACGGCGTTCGAACCAAGGTGGACAAGCGCAGTACCGCCTACGATTACGAGACCTATGAGGTCGATCGCACACCACGAGCACAAGTGTGCTTCGCGTCGCTTGCCGATGCGTCGGTTCTTCGCCCTGGCAGCTACGATGCCGTGCTGTTTGCCGATGTCGACCTGGACAGCTATCCGCTTTCGCACGAAGAGGGCCCGCTTGCCACGTTGACAGCCGAGCTGCGCCGCGACGGCGTGTCTTTGGAGCCCGCTGCCCTGCTGCGCGTGCGCTTTGGCCGTGCGATGCAGGCGGCGAGCGGTCCGGTCGCGCTCGCCCGTGTGACGCACGATCGCCAGGCACGCGAGTGCTACCCGGCAGCCGTATGGACCGAGCTGTGGGCACATGCCGAGGCCGCTGGCGCTGCCAAGCCCATGCGCGTGGGCGAGGGCGATATCATCGCCGACTTTGATCCCGCGGCAGGTGAAGGCCTCAAGCGCGAGCGCGTGACCTGTGAAGCCCCTCAGCATCTGAGTGCCGAGGCCGTGCCGTATTTGGTCCTGCGCCGTCGCGATGGCGAGGGTGAGGACGCGCCGCTCGTGCCGCGTCTGACGTCCGCCTCGCAGATCGAGGCCTATTCGACCTGCCCGCTATGCTGGTTCGTCTCGTACCGCGTGAAGCCCCAGTCGATCGACGCGGGCTTTGGCAACATGGAAAAGGGCAACTTTGTCCACGACGTGCTGGAGCATCTGCATGCCCGTCTGCCCCAAGAGGGCATGGAGCGCGTGACGCCCGAGAATCTGCCGCGCGCACAGGAGCTGCTGCACGA
The DNA here is from genome assembly GCA_900546725.1 of uncultured Collinsella sp. Classification (GTDB taxonomy): domain Bacteria; phylum Actinomycetota; class Coriobacteriia; order Coriobacteriales; family Coriobacteriaceae; genus Collinsella. Next base: position 5,249 of record URDZ01000030.1, read on the forward strand.
GGTCTTTGACGAGACGTTGGCCGAGCACGCCGGCAAGCGCGGCACGGAGGGCCCGCTGGTGCCGCTCTCTGCGGTGGAGGAACGCCAGGTGGCCGAGATCTTGCCGCAGCTGGAGGGTGTGCTTGCCTACGAGTCCGAGGCACTTGCCCCCTTTGCCCCGCGCTACCTGGAGTTTGCGTTCAACGAGCTCCAGGTCGAGTATGCCGGTTGGCCGCTCGGCGGGCGCATCGACCGCGTAGATGTGGATGCCGAGAATCGCGCCGTGGTAATCGACTACAAGCATCGTTCGGGTGTCGAGGAGTTTAAGCTTGCCGACCCCACGGTGCGTGACGAGGAGACGGGCGAGGCTCCCATCGACGACCCGCGCTGGCTGCCGCCCCATACCCAAACGCTCATCTACGCGCAGGCCATGCGTCGGGCACTGGGCTTGGATACCCGTGCAGCGCTCTATTTTTCGACCAAGGGCGGCAAGCCCGCGCTGCGCGGTGCGGCGAGCGCCGAGTTGCTCGAGGAAGAGCGCGGTGACGGTCGCATCCCGGGCCTCAAGAAGGGCTTCCCGGGCGAGGGCGGCAGCATGGACTTCGATGCCCTGCTCGATCGCGTGGAGGCCGACATCGCCGAGCGCCTGCGCGAGCTCGAGGCGGGCAACGTTGCCGCCGTCGACCCGGCGTCGGCTCAGGCCGCGCATGCGCGCTGCTCGTATAACCACGAAGGAACGTTTGTAAGGAGGGACGTGTAGACCATGGATCTTTCGACTTTGATGCCGCAACAGCTGCAGATTGTCAAAACGCTCGACCGCCCGCTGTTTGTCTCGGCGGGCGCCGGTTCGGGTAAGACCTTTACCCTCACGCGCCGCATCGTCTATGCGCTCTCGCCCGAATCCGGTCCGTTCGTTGAGCATCTGGACCAGGTGCTCGCCATTACCTTTACCAAAGATGCCGCGGCCGAGATTCGCGACCGCGTGCGCCGTGCGCTTATCGACGAGGGCATGGACGAGGAGGCACTGACCGTCGACGACGCGTGGATCTCGACCATTCACGGCATGTGCTCGCGTATCCTGCGCGCGCATGCGCTGGAGCTGGGCATCGACCCCGAGTTCACGGTGCTCACCGATACCGACGAGCTTATGGACCAGGCTGTTGAGCACGTGCTGGCCCGCGCGACGGCACCCGATGCCGCCCCCGAGCTCGCGGCATCGCTCAAGGCCCTCTATGCCTGGTATCCCATGGCGGGCGAGGGCGGTTCCTTTGGCACCGGCACGACCATCAAGGGCCTGGTGCGCGACCTGCTGGAGCTGTCGAGCCAGTTGCCGGGCGGTATGGACGACGTGCGCGTGGCGCGCGGCCAGGCCGATACCTCGGCGCTCGCCGATGCCTATCGCGCGGCGCTGGGCGCAAGCAAGTCCTCGACCGAGAAGGCGCAGGCGGCGCTCGATGCCATCGACGCGTTCGAGGCGAGCGACAAGACCATGGTCGATGCGGCGCGACTCATGATGTCGTGCGGCATGCCGCGGGCGAGCAAGGCATTCCCCAAGGAGCAGGCCGAACTGCTCAAGGCAGAGGCCGCCGATGCATTTATCAATATCGTGCTTGCCTGTGGTGGCCCGGCGCTCGATGCGCTGGTGGGCCTGGCCCGTTCCGTGGAGGCCGAGTATCGCGCGCTGAAGGCTGGCCAGTCCGCCCTCGATAATAACGACCTGCTGCGTATGGCTTACGAGGCCCTGCGCGATTACCCTGCCATCCGTGCTGCGTACGAGGGCCGCTTTAAGATGGTCATGATCGATGAGTTTCAGGATACCGACCAGATGCAGGTCGATCTGATCCGTTACCTGACGGGTGCGGGGGAGCGCGCGCTGTGCACCGTGGGCGATGCGCAGCAGTCCATCTATCGCTTCCGTGGCGCCGAGGTCGAGGTGTTCCGTCGTCAGGAGCGCAAGGTGGGCTCGTCTGCCGCGCCCGAGGCGACTGCCGTGGTCGACGCCCCTGCCGGCGAACTCGTCAAACTCGTGCGCAACTTCCGCAGCCACGACGAGGTACTGCGTTACGTGGCACGCGTCTTCGACGGCGATGACGGCGGCCTGATGCAGGGCTTTTTGGATCTTGAGGCGAGCGACGGCCGCAAGGACACGCTGGTGGCAGACGCCTCGCGTCGCCAGGCCCTCTTTGTTGCCGGCGGCAGTACGCAGGAACGCACACAGGCCAAGGCCCGTGCGATCGCCGAGCGATTCCGCGCGCTTGCCGATGCCGGCCAGCCCCAGGGCGGCATGGTGCTGCTGCTGGGCCGCATGACCAACGCCGACGTCTACGCCCAGGCCTTCCGCGACCAGGGGCTCGACTGCGTCATCGCGGGCGGCTCGGTCTTTGCCCAAGCAGCCGAGGTGCAGACGGTGCGCGCCCTGGTTTGTGCGCTCGCCAATCCGGCCGATACGGCGCAGGGCCTTATGCCGCTGCTCGCCTCGCCGATGTTTGCACTCGGCGCCCAGGAGTTCCTGGCGCTGGCGACCAAACTCGACGATCAGACGGGCGAGACGTCGCGCCGCAACATCGATGCGGGCATCATGAGCGATTCCGATGTGCCGGGTTTGCAAGACTTGCCGCTCGTGACGCGCGCCCGCGAGGTGCTGCGGTATGCGCTTCGTCGCGTGGGCCGCGATTCGTTCGCCGCCATCGCGCACGACGTGGTCAACGCCTCCGGCTGGTTTGTACGTCTGGCACAGCGTGGTCCCGAGGGCAAGGCCATTGCCGCCAACGTGCTCAAGGCACTCGACGCCGTGGCCGAGGAGGAGGCCGAGTTCGGCAACTCGCCGCGTTCCATCGCGCTGGCCTTCGACCGCTTCTTGGCGGGCAAGGAAGCCCCAGGTGCCCTCAACGAGGAAGGCGACGGCGCGGTGCGCATCATGACGGTGCATGCCTCCAAGGGTCTGGAATATCCGGTCGTGGCGGTCGCCGAGTGCTTTGGCGTGCGTAAGTCCTCGGGTGCGGCACAGATGGGTCGCGTCGAGGGCGGAGCGCAGGTCGTGGCACTGCCGGCACGCTTCGGCGGCGTTAAGCTCGCCGACGGTACCTTTGTGAAGGGTGACGACGTCAAAAAGCAGTTTGAGCACGCGTTTAAGGGCAAGGGCACGTCGCTGTGGCTGCCGCCGGAGCTCATGGAGGACGTCTGTGCGACGGGTTCTCCCGCCGAGGCATTTGCTCGCCTGCGCAACGACGACCTGCAGCTTTCGCTCGAGGAGCGGGCTCGTCTGCTCTATGTCGCCATGACGCGAGCGCGTGAGCTGGTCATTCTGGCGATGGATGCCGGCGTGAGCCGCGGCAAGGTGACGGCGCCGACCTTCGATGTCGAGACCGATCTGACCTACGATGTGCTGCGCCGTATTTTGCCGACCGACGCTCTGGATATGCCGCAGCTCGATGCCGACCGCCTGGTGTTCGACAACTCCCATCTGGGCGACTACGAGCTCATTTCGCTCGCGGGCTTTACCTTTGGCGAGCAGGCGTTTGAGGCCAACGCTTCGCTGGATGCCGAGGGCAGGCTTGTTCGTGGCGATGCCGATGCAGATGCTGCCGACGATTCGGCCAGTACAATCGTCCCCGGTCCTGCCGACCCCAAGCCCGATGCGTTTGAGCTCGTGTATCCCCAGGCGGTGGGCGTGCGCATGGGCATCTGTCCGTATCCGATGCGTGACTCGTATAGCTACTCGTCAATCGCCGCGGCACTCCATGCCGAGACGGAAGACCGTGCCGCCGAGGCTCGTGTTCCCATGGACGAGGCTGGCGATGATGCGGAGTCGGATGGCTCGGAGATGACGGATGCAGACGTGGCCGCTGTCGAGCCCGCCGGCAATCCCATGGCGCTGGGCTCGGCCTTCCACGCCGCCTGCCAGTGGCTCATCGAGATGGGTGCCGACGCGTTGCCCGCCGCGCGTGCCGATGCGCTGGCACGCTTGTGGCGCCTGACGCCGGAGCAGCGCGAACGCTTCGACGTTGCCCTGGACCGCTGGCTCAAGTCGGCTGTTCGTGCCGACCTGCTCGCGTGGCCGTGCGTTCGCGCCGAGGTGCCGTTCTTTTCGCTGGGCTGCGAGGACGAGGACATCGCTCGCTACGGTGCCTATGCCGAGGGCGCCATCGATGCACTGGCCACCGACCCGGCCGATCCGTCGCGCGCCCTGGTCATTGATTACAAGACGGGCGGCACGCCGGACGAGACGCCGGACCAGCTGCTCGAGAAGCACGCCCTGCAGGCGCGCGTTTACGCCGACGTGTTGCACAAGGCGGGCTTTGAGGCCGTGACCGTCAAGTTCGTCCGCGTGGAGCAGCCGGATCCGACCCTCTTCGTCGAACCCGCCGAACCTCAAGTGGTCACCTACAACTTCTAGCCCTCAGATAACTTGCGGTGGAATACGGACTGTTTTGGCCAAAAAAGCCGCCAAACAGTCCGTATTTCACCGCAACTGCAAGAGGAGCCGTGTTGGTTTGGCTAGGTTCGGGTGCCGTCCGCGCCGTGCGGTAAAATCGTTCAGTCAGAACACGAACCCGCATCGGAGCTCATCACATGGCATTCGTCCATCTGCACAATCACACTGTTTTCTCCATGCTCGACGGCGCAACCCGTATCCAGGATATGGTCAATCGTGCCGTTGAACTTGGCATGCCCGCCGTGGCCATTACCGACCACGGCTACATGTATGGCGTGCCCGACCTGGCGCTGGCCTGCGACGCCGTCAATCACAACACGCCCGAGTACAAAACCTGGAGCCACGACAAGGCCTTCTTGGAAAAGGACCGCCGCGACGAGCTGGTGGAGCCCGACCCCGAGGCAAACCCGCGCGAGCACGCCCAGTACGTCAAAGACATGGCCATGTGGGACGAAAAGGGCAACATCGACGAGCTCAAGCCGCCCCTGGTCATCAAGCCCATCTTTGGCTGCGAGGTCTACTTTACGCCGGACGAGACCCTTGCCCGCGACCACAAGCCCGAGCTCTACCATATGATCCTCCTGGCCAAAGACCAGGAAGGCTACGTCAACCTGATGCAGACGGTCTCCGAGGCCGCCGTGCAGGGCTTTTACTACAAGCCGCGCGTGACGCTCGACAACCTGCGCCGCCATGCCAAGGGCATGATCTGCACGAGCGCCTGTATCGCGGGCATCATCCCCAAATACATCGACCGCGGCGACATGGAAGGCGCCATCAAGTGGGCCGAGACCTTCCGCGACACCTTCGACCCCGGCGACTTCTACATCGAGATCCAGGAACACGGCATCACCACCGACAACGGCCTGACTGACGAGCAGATGGACCGCACGCTCATCGATATCGCCAAGCAGGTGGGCGTCAAGGTCATCGCCACCAACGACTTCCACTACCTGCGCCGCGAGGATGCGCCCGTGCAGGACGTCATCATGTGTATTGGCATGAACGCCAAGGTCGATGACCCCAACCGCATGCGCATGACCGGCTCGGAGTTTTACATGAAGACCGAGGAGGAGATGCGGGCGATGTTCCCGTATTGCCCCGAGGCCTGCGACAACACGCTCGAGATCGCCGACAAGTGCTACGTTGAGTTGGACTGGGACTCCATCATCCTGCCGCGCTTCCCGCTGCTCGATCCCGGCGAGACGCACGAGAGCCAGTTCCGCCGCGAGTGCGAGAAGGGCCTGCGCCAACACTACGGTGACGACTGGGCCACGCGCGAGATCGGCGGCGTCAACATCAAAGAGCGCTTTGAGTACGAATACAAGGTCATCTGCGACAAGGGCTTTGCCGCCTACTTCCTCATCGTTGCCGAGTACGTGCAATGGGCCAAGGACAACGGCATCGGCGTCGGCCCCGGCCGTGGCTCGGCCGCCGGCGCTATCGTCGCCTACGCCATGAACATCACCGCGTTCGACCCGCTCGAGAACGGCCTGATGTTCGAGAGGTTCCTGTCCCCGCAGCGTACCGAGATGCCCGATATCGATATGGACTTCGACGATGAACGGCGCCTCGAGGTCGTGGAGCACGTTCGCCAGCTCTACGGCCCCGAGAAGGTCACCCACGTCATCACCTACTCGACCATCAAGGCCAAGCAGGCCATCAACGACGCCGCGCGCGTCCTGGACTACCCGGTCTACATGGGCCAGCGCCTGTCCAAGATGGTCTCGAGCGATCCCAAGGTCAAGCTCAAGCAGGTGCTCGAAAAGCAACCCGGCAAAGAGGATCTGTTTAACCCCGATTTTGCCGAGGCCTATAAAAAGGACGACGACGCCCGCCGCATCATCGACACGGCGCTCTCGATCGAGGGCCTCACCCGTGGCGAGGGCGTGCACGCGTGCGCCGTTCTGATCTGCCGCGACCCCGTCAACGAGCACGTGCCCACCAAGCTCGACACCAAGGGCGGCGTCGAGATTACCCAGTACGAGGGCCATACCGTTGCCGACATGGGCCTGCTCAAGATGGACTTCCTGGGCCTGCGCACGCTGACGGTTATCTCTAAGGCCAAGGCAAACATCAAAAAGAACTTCGGCATCGACATCAAAGAGGAAGAGATTCCCTTTGACGATCCCGAGATCTTTAAGCTCATGGGCTCCGGCCACACCGCCGGCGTCTTCCAGGTCGAGTCCGCCGGCATGACGGCCACGATCAAGAACATGAAGCCCACCGAGTACAAGCACGTCGTGGCATTGATCGCTCTGTACCGCCCGGGCCCGCTGGGCGCCGGCATGGTCTCGTCCTACATCAACCGTATGAACGGCAAGGAGCCGGCCGTCTCCTACGACGACCGCCTGGACGACATCCTGGGCGAAACCTACGGCACCATGGTCTACCAGGAACAGGTTATGCTCATCTCCGTCGAGATGTGCGGCTTCTCCAAGGGCGAATCGGACTCACGTATCCGTAAGCCCGTGGCTAAGAAAAAGATTAAGCTGCTCACGTCGACGGTGCTGCACTGGGAGGATGGCTCGGACGAGACCACCTACGACCACTGGATGAACGGCGCTATCAAGAACAACTACACGCGCGAGGTCGCCCAGAAGATTTGGGACGATGTTCTCGAGTTCGCATCCTACGCCTTCAACAAGTCGCACTCCGCCGGCTACGCCATCCTGGTTATGCAGACGGCGTGGCTCAAGGCGCACTATCCGCACGAGTACATGGCGGCCGTTTTGACGTCCTATACGGGCAAGACCGACAAGATCGTGCACTACGTCTCGGCGTGCCGTCACGACGGCATCCCCGTGCTTTCGCCAGATGTCAACGAGTCCGGCACCGAGTTCACGGCTACCAAGGAAGGCGTGCGCTTTGGTCTGGCCGGCATCCGCGGCGTGGGCACCGGCGTGGCGCAGGCGATTATCGCCGAGCGCGAGGCGGGCGGTCCGTTTAAGACGCTGCACGACTTTGTCGAGCGCGTGGACTCGAGCCAGGCCAACCGTCGCGTGATCGAATCGCTCATCAAGGCAGGCGCCTTCGACTCCACGGGGTATCCGCGTCGCCAGATGATGCACTTTGTGGACAAGAACAACCCCGAGAACATCATCGATGCCGCAGTAAAGCGCCAGAAAGATCGCGCGAGCGGCCAGACGTCGTTCTTCGATATGTTTGGCGACGTTGAGGGCTCGGGCTTTGAGGTGAGCGTGCCCGATCCGGATGGCCAGGAATGGGACCGCCACCTTAAGCTGAGCCAGGAGAAAGAGGTTCTGGGCATCTATGTCTCGGACCACCCGCTGCGCCCGTTTGAGTATGCGCTTAGCAAAGCGCGCGACTTCTCGTTCTCGCAGATCGATACTGGCTACGAAGTGCAGAACCCCACGGGTGGCACCATCAACCAGGAGATTCCCGAGGGTAAGGCGCTGTGGTGGGCCGGCATGGTCTCGAGCGTGTCCAAGCGCGTGACCAAAAACGGCGACCCCATGGGCATCGTGCAGCTCGAGGACATGGAAGGCGAGGCCACCGTCGTCGTGTTTCCCAAGACCTATAAAGAGGCCGAGGGATACCTGTACGGCGAGGTCGATCCCGAGACCGGCGCGCAGCTGTCCGACGCCTTTGTGCGCATCAAGGGCAAGCTCGAGCGCTCGGACCGCGGCGACCAGATCATCGCGCAGGAGATCGTGCCGCTGGAGCTCAACGAGGAGAACAACAAGCCCAAGGTGTTTGAGGTCATGGTGCCCAACAGCCGCTTTAGTCAGGGCAATATGGCGCGCCTGGCCACGGTGCTCACCGCTAACCCGGGCGGCGACCGCGTGGAGATCTTTATCGAGCAGGTGGACGGGCGCGTGCTGCGCGCCGAGGTGCCTGCCAAGGTCAACGCGCGCTCGATTCCGCTGCTGGCCGAGGCCAAGGCCATCGTGGGCAACCAGGGCCGCGTGACGGTGATCTAAAATGATTTTTCTGGGACGGGGATGAAAAAATCATTTTGGGTGATGCATAACGGGACCGTCTTTCTGGGACGGGAATGATTTTTTCATCCCCGTCCCAGAAAAATCATTTGGCGGGTGCGATTGGAGGAAGTGATGGCACAGGGGACGTTTGTGCAGGCGCTCCGGAAAGAAGCGGCGCTGAGCGGCACCTTTATGAAGGGGCGTTCGCTCATGCTCAACGGCGCCGTGCTGTCGATCGAGGACAGCGGCTCGCGCTTCTCCAAAAACGTGACGGTCGAGGGCTCGGTGCGCGGCTCGCGCGGCGACCTGTACAAGACACACGTGGCGCTCGACATGGACGAGCACGAGGTGATCGACTACGACTGCGATTGCCCCGCTGCCTATCGCTACCCCGGTATGTGCAAGCACGCCATCGCCACGGCGCTGGCGTACCTGGACGCCAGCGGCATTGAGCCCGTCGAGGGGCTGCGCACACCGGTTCGCACGTTTACGGCGCAGCCGAAACAGCCCGTGCGCACCGCGCCCAAAGCGCCGGCCGTCAACCCTAACTTTCCCTTCCCGGCGCCAGTTCCCACGAGCCCGAGCCTCATGAAGGCGCTCTCCGATCTTTCGGACGCGCGCATGGATGAGTTGGCGGGCATGCGCCGCAAGCTCGCCGGCACTGTCGACCCCGATGCCCCCAAGGCGGTGTTGGAGCCCTCGCTGGTGCCGTACTACAATCCGCTGTTTGCCGACCGCTTTAGCTGGGCGCTCGAGCTTCGCATCCGCTGCGGCTCGGTGTCCTACGTGGTCAAGGACATCGACGGCATGGCCGCCGCCTACGTGCGCGGCGGCACGTTCTCGTACGGCAAGAAACTCACGTTTGTCCATGCGCCCGAGGCCTTCGACGAGGTTTCGGTGCGCTTGCTCGACCTTGTTGTGGCAACGGTTGTGTATCTGAGCGACATCACGAGTTCGCGTTCGGCGTCGTACGATTTTGCACGCAGCGGCTTTGTCGCCGAGCGCCAACTGCCGCTGTCCGAGCATGACATCGTATACATGCTGGACTTGCTGCGTGGCCGGACCATTTCCTTTGAGCCCGCCTGGTCGCGGGGAACGACGACGCATCGTTCCTACGAGGTAGCGGTTGAGTTGTCGCCGGTGGGGGAGGACGAGGCCTCGGCAAAACAGCCGCCGCTCCTTGCCGCCAAGATCGCGCCGGCGGCCGGTGGCAGCTACGACCTGCGTCTGCCCGCCGATATGTACTGCTTTGTCTCGGGCGACGTTGCCTATCTGGTCGACACGCACCGCGCGCGCCGCGCCGATGCGGCGTTTGCCCAGCATGCCGCACCGTTTCTGTCGCGTCTGCTGCCCTGTCGCACGCCGGTCCATATCGCCGCCGAGCAGGTGGGCGAATTCTGCCGCATGGCGCTGCCCGTGCTGCGCGAATACACCGACCTCACCGCTCCCGCCGTGCTCGACACCGTGGCGCCCGAGCCGAGCTTTGCCATGGCAATCGGTGTCGACGATGGGCTTGTGACCTGCAAGATTACGGTTGCCTATGGTGATTGGTCGGCAGACCTCTTTAGCTTGGGCGCTCCGGGCAGCCCCTTCGAAGAGCGGCGTCCGGGCGTGCCGCCGCGCGACGAGGTGGCAGAGTTTCGCGTTATGGACACGGCGGCCCTGTATTTCGACTTTTACGAGGGCGGCCTGGCGTTTGAGGAGCGCGACGACGAGAGCCTGTTCTGCCTGCTCACCGAGGGCTTGTCTGCTCTGTCCGAGCTGGGCGAGGTCATGCTCGACGACCGCCTACGCCAGATCTCGGTCCGCCCTGCGCCCAAGCTTTCGGTGCGTGCAACCGTCAAGAGTAACCTGCTCGACGTCGAACTGGGCGCGAGCGGCCTTTCGGCGGCAGACCTTGCCACCTACCTCGACTCCTACAAGCGTCACCAGACATTCGCGCGCCTGACGTCCGGCGACATCGTACGCCTGGACGAGGGTGCCCGCGCCGCGTTTGGTCTTGCCGAGGACCTGGGCGTCGATGCCGTCGATCTGCTCGACGGCGTGTCGCTTCCCGCGTCGAGTACCCTGTTTGTCGACAGCATGCTCGCGCGCACGCCGGCGCTCGAGGCCGATCGCGACGCCGCGTTCCGCCGCACCGTCGAGCGCCTGGACACGCTCGGCAAGATGGACTTTACGGTGCCGGCATCTCTCAAGGCCACGCTACGTGGCTACCAGGTCGATGGCTACCAGTGGCTCGGCTCGCTCGAGCATCTGGGCCTCGGCGGTATTTTGGCCGACGATATGGGCCTGGGCAAAACGCTGCAGATGATCGCACATATCCTGGCGCGCGTGGAAGCGGGGGACGCTAAGCCCACGCTTGTGGTGTGCCCTGCGTCGCTCGTGTACAACTGGACTGCCGAGCTGGAGCGCTTTGCCCCGTCGCTCGACGTGTGCGCCATCGTGGGTGCCAAGGCGCAGCGCCGCGTGCAGATAGCCGGCGTGGCCGAGCATAACGTGGTCGTGACGTCATATGACCTCATGCGCCGCGATATCGACGAGTATGCCGAGCAGGACTTTGCCCGCGTTGTGCTCGACGAGGCCCAGTACATTAAAAACCCGCTCACGCAGGTAGCGCGCGCCGCCAAGCGCCTGCCGGCCGGTGTGCGCTTTGCCCTGACGGGCACGCCCATCGAAAACCGCCTGTCCGAGCTCTGGAGCATCTTCGACTTTTTGATGCCGGGCCTTTTGGGGACGCGCGAGTCGTTTGCCAAGCGCTTCGAAAGCCCGGTCGAGCACGCCGAGGGTGACAGCGCTGCTTGCCTGCAGGCGCTCGTGTCGCCGTTTGTGCTGCGCCGTGTTAAGGAAGACGTGGTGGCCGACCTGCCCGAGAAGATCGAAGACACTGTCATGGCACAGCTCACCGGCGAGCAGCGCAAGCTCTACCTGGCCAACCAGGACCGCATCGCCCAGCAGGTGCAGCATCGCGAGGCATCCGAGTTTAAGAAAGACAAGCTCAAGGTACTCGCCGAGCTCACCAAGCTGCGCCAGATCTGCTGCGACCCGCATCTACACTACGAGGACTACAAGGCGGGGAGCGCCAAGCTCGACGCTTGCATGGAGCTCGTGCACGGTGCGCTCGACGGTGGGCACCACATTCTGCTGTTCAGCCAGTTCACGGGCATGCTCGATATCATTGGCAAGCGCCTGGCCAAGGAGGACATCGGCTTTCTTAAACTCACGGGCGCTTCGTCCAAGGAGAGCCGCGCCAAGATGGTCGCGCAGTTCCAGGCGGGCGAGGTGCCGGTGTTTCTGATCTCGCTCAAGGCGGGCGGCGTGGGCCTCAACCTGACGGCGGCCGACGTGGTCATTCACTACGATCCGTGGTGGAACGTGGCCGCACAGGACCAGGCGACCGACCGAGCGCACCGTATTGGCCAGCAACATACCGTGACCGTGTACAAGCTCATCGCCAAGGACACGATTGAGGAGCGCATCATGCAGATGCAGGAGTCCAAACGCGACCTGGTCAACAGCGTGCTCGGCGGCGACGGCATCTCCTCGGCGCTGTTTACCCGTGAGGATGTTCTGGCGCTGCTCGGCGGCGACGGGCGCTAGCTGCGCAGATGGCAACCGGGACTGTTGAGACGGCTCCGGGTTGCCGGCGCGCTCTGACCCCGGGTGCTAGCCTCGCTCGTTATGTGTTCATTTGCGATGCCGTGGATGGTTCGCTTGCCTTTGGGCATAAGAAACATCGAGAACATCGGCACATCAGCAAAGGAGAACATCATGGCGAAATTCTTTAAGGACCCCGACGGCAAGCTCATTGCCGCCCTTGGCAACGACGTTGCAACCCCTGCCGGCTGCACAGAGCTGACCGCGAACACCGAGGACGCGGCGCACGAAAAGCACGTGCCGGTCGTTGAGAGCGAGCGCGACGGTCACGTGATCCGTGCGCGCGTGGGCTCGGCCGAGCATCCTATGGTGCCCGAGCACTACATCGAGTGGATTGCCCTTGAGGCCGAGGGCCGTTTGGAGGTCCATTACCTCCAGCCCGGCATGAAGCCCTCGACGTTTTTTGCCGGCGGCTCCAAGACCGGTACCGTCTATGCCTATTGCAACCTGCACGGGCTGTGGTCCGCGACGTTCTAGGAGCGCGCCCCCGCTCGGGGTATCATAACTAGCATATGCACATGCAAGCGCCGACTGCATCTTGCGGCCGGCGCTTTTACTGCGATAGCGACGGTTTACGACGGAAAGGGCTGAGCCATGAAGCTCGCACTTGCACAGATCGATATGCGCCTGGGTGATATTGAGGGTATCTGCGGTCGCATCGTGGACCAGGCGCGCCTGGCCCACGAGCGCGGGGCACGCGTGCTGTGCGTTCCGGCTCCGCTCTTTATGGGTGCCCTGCCCGGCGGCCTGGTGGGTGCTGCCGACTTTGAGCACGACATGCTGACGGGCCTGACCGGTGTTGCCGAGCGTATCCAAGAGCTCGATATGATCTGCATCGTGCCCGCGGCGGTTTCGTTTGAGGGCCAGCCCTTGCTCGACTATATGATGCTCAAGGACGGTCGCGTGGTGCCCGCGCGTGCGAGCATTGCCCTGCAGCGCGGTGGGACCGGCGATGCCCGTTGGGCGCCGCCGGTCTTCGATGTGGACGGCGTGCGTATCGCCGTGATCTTCGACTTGGACCGCGAGCTCGAGATGCTGCCGACCGGCGTCGACCTCATTGCCTATTTCCAGTTCAACGCATTCGATATGACCGACCGCGAGACCGCCGCGATCGCCGCCGTGCGCAGCGGAGCCTACCGCAAGATCGCATCTAAGCGCAGCGTGTGGTTTGCCTGCATGGCACCGGTCGGTGCCTATGACGAATCGGTGTATACCGGCGGGTCGTTTGTACTCGACGACTGCGGTCGCGTGGTGGCCCAAGCGCCGTGTTTTGAGGAGAGCCTACTGGTTCAGGAGATCCAGCGCGGCGTGATGCTCGATGCCCTGGAGGATCACGAACTGCCCGAGTTCCGTTCCGAGGAGTGGCTGTGGCAGGCGCTGGTGCTCGCCGTGCGCGACAACGCCCGAGCCCACGGTGCGTCGCGTGCTGTGGTGGCACTCGAGGGTGACTTGCCGTCGTCCCTGCTGGCGGCGCTGGCCGTCGACGCTCTGGGCCCGCGCAATGTGATTGGCCTGGTGCTGGGGCGCAACCGTATCTTTACGCCGGCGCAGGAAGAAGCCGAGGCTGCCCGCTGTGCCGCCGTCCGCGCCATCGCCGAGCGTCTGCACATTCGCACCGTCGAGCGCGATGCACCGGATGCGGCGCGCGTGCTCGATCGCGACGTGTCGGCGGG